>CAZAKW010000304.1:0-3677 GCA_964485835.1 uncultured Bacteriovoracaceae bacterium | reverse complement strand
GGTTCAGACCAGGTACATAGGTAACAAAACAGACCGACGACATAGGTGACACTTTTTCTAGCTCCTATGGCATGGCGGTCCATATGCCATGGAACGAAACAGACCCTATGAATGAGAGAGTTAAGTTTATTGCCGCCCGTCTGGAAGGCATTGGAACGTTTAGTGAACTCTGCGATCGTTTTGGAATTAGCCGGAAGACCGGATACAAATGGGTCGAGCGTTATGAAGAAAGCGGACTTATTTCACTCGCGGATCAAAGTCGAGCTCCTCTATTCCATCCTCATGCTGTTTCAAATGAACTTACGCGATTAGTTTTGGACGCCCGCGAGAAACATCCGACATGGGGACCTAAAAAACTACTCATTGTTCTTAAGAGAAAATATCCAAGACTCGTTTTGCCCGTCGCAAGCACAGTGGGTCAGATACTTAAACGAAACGGTTACATCAAAAAGAGACGAAGAAGAATTTATAGTGCACCAAATGGAAATGGCCTGCGTGAATACAGCGCTCCCAATTCGATTTGGTGCGCAGATTTTAAGGGCCATTTTCCTGTTGGTGGAAAGAGATGTAATCCACTGACGATTAGCGATGGGTTTAGTCGATATTTGATCCGTTGCGAGGGGCTGCGACGACCACTTTCGGATTATGTAAAACCAGTTTTCGAATCCGCATTCCGAGAATACGGCTTACCTGACGCAATTCGCACGGACAATGGCGCTCCTTTCTCGACTCTCGCTCCAGGTGGATTATCTCGGCTCGCGATTTGGTGGATTAAACTCGGCATCAGGCCAGAGAGGATCATGCCCGGAAGGCCAGATCAAAACGGCAGACATGAACGGATGCACAGAACCCTAAAAGCCGAGGCAGCAAACCCGCCTCGCTCTAGCTTTAGCGCTCAGCAAAATGCGTTCAATCGGTTTCTTAAAGAATACAACACGATCCGACCACATGAAGCGCTTGCTCAAGAAACTCCCGCGTCCGCTTATCAAAAATCCAACCGCCCCTACCCGAAAAGGCTGCCGGATATTAATTACCCCTCTCACTTTGAGGTTTTTAAAACTTATCCGAACGGCGTTATTTCGTATGATCACACACAGTGGATGATCAGTAGCGTGCTTAGGAATGAATGGGTTGGCTTAGAGGAGGTCGATAACGACCGATGGAAGGTCTATTTTGGCCCCATCGCCCTCGGGATTCTAGACGTTAGGCGTGCCAAGGAAAGAGGCGATCGTCAATTTGGGGCCCTTGTCAGAATTGATGGGGAAGTAACCAGTCGAAAGCGTCGGAAGCCCTATCGGAAGTGAAAAAGTGTCACCTATGTTACCGGTCTATTTTGTTACCCATGTTTCCGGTTGCGCCCGTATTTAGAGCAAAAGATTTTTATCCGCAGAACCTCCACTCCCGCGCAGAACCTCCACTCCCGCGCAGAACCTCCACTCCCGCGCAGAACTCCACTCCCGCGCATTCCTTCAGAACGCGCGGGAATAAGCTAACAACCGCGACCTCACAAATTTAGCGCGATGCGTTGTTTTGGGTTGAGTTTTCACATTTGGCGCTCTATAACGACATTCGAAAACGGTACGCCTCTACAGAATTACCCCAAGTTGGCGCTTAAAGCGCAATGGCTCGATCGAGGTGTATTTTCGAGCGACTGAATCAAAATTTAAATTGGAGATCATCATGAAGTATTTACCTCTCTTTTTCGGACTATTGGTTTCCACTTCTGCTCTAGCGGATTGCATCGATCGAAGAGCGGTACGACTCGAACAATGCCAAGATCGATACGCGACGTATTTCTTCGAGCAAGGCAACTGCGAAAGAGACTACGAATTCGAAAGTTTTTACTGCGCCATTCCCGGTGAACCTGTTTGCACCGATCTCCGCGCCGCGATGATCGAACCTTGCGAAGACGGCCAAGAACTCGTATTCGTCCAAGGCCAGTGTTCGAAATCCTATGAATTCGAACACTTCTACTGTCGATAATCCGGGACTATTGGTGATCTGAGATTCGTTAGAAACACCGGTTAAAACACCGCTGAAAACATCGATCAAGAATAAGCCTAAACGAATCCTCAGATCAGCCGATCTAGTGCTGCCCGTCCAAACTGAGCGCATCGAGTTCGCACGGAGTCGTCCCTGAAGAATTCAGGAAGGCCTTAAAGTAGATTTTGCCGGTGCCCGCTGCGGCCGCAAATGAGTCCGCATTTGCGGCGATATCGCTCGGCGAAGAGGCCTGCGCGGCCGTCCCGTTCGCCGCGATCCACGCCGTACCATCCCAGTAATACCAGGTGGCCGAAGCATAGGTTCCACCGACGCCTAGGTTATAACCCACTCCCGTGGGGCAAGCCGTCCCGAGAGTCTCTGTAAAACTCGAAATCGACGAAAAGACGATGCCCGTACGGCCAACGACGGTCGGTGACGAGGGGTCGTAATGCATGGGTCCCACTGCGACCGATTTCAGTTCGGGAGAGCACCAGGTCGGCCCCGCTCCGTAGTCGCAATCGGTGCTCACGTCGTCGCTCTCCAGAATCGTTCGGTATTGAAAGTAGCGCGAGGCCCCGATGGGATTCGTAAAGTCAGAGAACAGCATCGAAGGAAGCCCCTTCCGCACTGCTCCGCTGACGGCGTCCATATTATTGAGTTCGGAGAAATAGCTATAACGATCCCCTCCCGGACCTTTCCAGTTCGCTCCGCTTGGATCATCCGAACAGTCGTCCGCGGTGCACGTTCGGACCTGGTACTTAATCCGGTTCGTTCCTCGTCGATACAGCTGCTCGATTTCTTTGACATCCAGCGCACGGCTCCAGATGGCGACCTCGTCGATTCGCCCGTTCCAATGATGGCTAACCCCTCCGTGACTACCGATCGTGGTCACTCCGGTGTGATCCGCATTCACGTTTCCGCAGGCGGAATAATCCAAGGTATTACCGACAATCGTGCCGCAAGTTCCCGCCCCCAAATAGACCCCGACTTGCACTCCGTCGACGAACAAGCCCAAGTGCTTGAGGGTTTGGTCGACCCGAACGACTACATGGTGCCACTTGCCGTCGTTATAATTGGAGACGGTACTCAGGGCATTCGCGGAATCCGCGGCCACTCCCCCCGCGCCGAGGACAATATTCAGCTGTCCCGGCGAGGCCGCCGCTCCGAGGTTGGTGATTACGAAACCATTCGTGTAAACCAAACTTCCGTTGCCGAAGATACGGGCATGGGTGGTGGAGTAGGTCCACTTTAGCCAGAGTGAGAAGGTAAAACTGGTGGCATTCCCGAAGTCGTAAGGCTCGGCGATACTGATCGAATCCGATGCGCCATTAAATCTAGGGGAGGTAGCGAAACGGCCCTGGCCGCCGAACAACACGTTGGTGGGCGTTCCGTGGGCTCCGGCACCCGAGTTATCTTTGACCGAGTCTACCCCGGTAGTGCCAACGGCCTCGTCCAGATGCCAAAGTCCCACGATCCCTTCCATCAAATCGTCCGTCGTTACGGATGGATCGTCGAGGATGCCCGTGGATCCCAGTAACGACGAGTAGTCACTCGAGGTCTCACTCTTTTCGTGGCTGCAAGTCAGCAAGGGTGGAGTGCAGTCCGCATCCGGAAGTGCTTTTAGAAACGGAAACGTAGGCACCCAGGAAAGGGTCGTCCAAGTCTGGGCCGCTCCGAGCGAATCCATTACCCGT
>CAZAKW010000303.1:0-3695 GCA_964485835.1 uncultured Bacteriovoracaceae bacterium | reverse complement strand
CCCGTTTTAATAATTTCATCATCGCATGCAGCAAAGATGAGGCTTTTCGCCGCTGCATTGATCCACTGAGTCAGGAGCGACTGAATTCGGCCTACGATCAAGAACTGGTACTGCGCTTCTTCGCCTTCAAGAACTACCAGTATGAATTCGTCCATGACGTTTCCGACTTCCTGACGGAGTACATGGAAAAGGTTTCAGATCCGCAAAGCACGATGGCTGCGCAATTCAATTTTGAGCAAGAACAAGCGGTGTTCGAAAAAACTTTTGCCCTGCTTGCCATCACTTTGGGCGAATCGGCATTTGCCTACGCGACCAACTCCACGACTCCGACGCTAACGAAAGGGTTCAGCGTCTATCACTTCGAGGCGGTAACTATCGGAATTCAGCAGCACTTGGCTCGCTTCGAGCCGACCAACGGCGAGCAAATGGGCCGTCTTTCAGAGGCACTGCGGGCAATTAAAACGGACCGCGACTTTATGAGAGCGACGACTGGTGGCGGCAAAAATTCGCCTGGGCCATTGAATCAGCGTATCGGCTTTATTCGCGACCGACTCGGCGCGGTAACATGACAGCTGCGACGGCACGTGCAGAAATGGAAGGTGACCTGGCTTGGCGTCAGAATGAGCTTCGCTTTCTTCAGAACCAAACCTCTTCCGTTCGTTCAGAGAACGAGGGTGACTTACTTCGAAGATCGCTGGTCCTGCTATTGTATGCTCATTTTGAAGGTTACTGCAAATTCGCGCTGACTGTCTACGCGAATGCCGTGAATAGGGCCGGCATCTCGTGCCGGGACGCCAACGAGGCACTTGCCGCGGCCACTTTGGCAGACGTGCTGGCGGCGCTTCGTCACCCGTCCAGCAAATGCGCTGATTTTCGACGCGCTTTGCCCGATGACTCATCCCTGCATCTTTTTGCGAGGGAGCGCGAGTTTATCGCGCAATTAAACGCGTTTGAGGCGCGGTCGGTTGCGTTACCTGATTCTGTTGTCGATACGGAATCAAATCTGAAGCCGATTGTACTGCGCAAAAATCTTTTTCGCCTCGGTCTCGACCTTGGAGCATTGGATTCCGTGGAAGGCGATATTCACCGTTTACTGCAAATGCGCAATAAAATCGCTCATGGTGAATCGAAGGCCGGTATTCCGCTGAAAATGTATGAAGAGCTGCGCGAAGCAGCGCACAAAATTATGCAGGAAATCACCGCAGTAATTACAGAAGCTGTCCGGCTTGAGCGCTATCGCCGCCCTGCGGGGGCGTAATCCCATGGCAAAGAAAATTGTATATCTATTTGGCGCGGGCGCAACGCATGCTGAACTCGCTGCTATTGACGGCAAAATAGAAGAACAGAACCGTGGTTTGCTTATCGGAAATGTTTCGCGGCGAGTGATGGATGCGGCGAAGGCTCAGCCCAGCTATTTTCGCGGAATCGAATCGGTGGCTAGCGCCACCGGGGCGCCAAACATCGAACTGCTGATCAGTCTCATCGAAAATAGCAAAGTGCCGCGCTGGCACAACCGTACTGCCGTTTTAAGGCAACTGGTTGAGCGGGATATCAAGTCGATTCTGACGGTGCCGAGGCTGAGTCGTTTTTACCTCCACAGGGGCCTTCTCAGTCTTCACGAAAAGGAGAAAGTGAGGGTGCAGGAGGAGATACTCGGACTAATATCGCTCAACTATGACGACGTGCTGGATCGCGCGTATTTCGATGTCTTTGGGGAAAAGCCTAATTACTGTTTCACCGTCGGGGATACCCATGACGGACTGCCGCCGCTCTTAAAGCTTCACGGCTCATTCAATTGGCGACAGGTTCGAATCCTAGGCCGCTGCCGGGACGTCGATATTATCCCACTAGGTTCGAGTAAGACATACATCCATTCGCCATATGGAGCGATTTGGAACCGTGCCCTGTATCTTCTGAGCAGATGCGACGCTTTACGCGTGATCGGCTGTTCGCTCAGCCCCAATGACCTACACCTCATTGATCTTCTCTTCAAGGCGCAGCTCGAACGCGACCGCCGGTTCGATATTGAAATCATTGCTGACGCCGAAACTACCGGTGAAGCAGTTCGCCGTAATTACGGATTCTTCGGTGACAGTATCAAACTACTCACGGACATTGGTGTCTCGAAGAGCGTAGGTGATCCCGATAATCCCTTCCGCACTTGGCTGAAGGAACGTTCCGATCGTCTAATGGGTGTCGATGCGATGAAGAAAGATCCATATTTAAAGAAACTCCTTAACTGACTCACCCATGAAAAACAGGCAGCGGATAATTAGACAAATCAAGGCGAAGAAATTCGTCGATGATTACATTTACCGCATCGATCTGGATGCTGACTATCAGCGCGAGAAGATCTGGTCGCGGAAGAATCAGGAAGAACTAGTGGACTCGATTCTCCAGAATATCGATATCCCAAAGCTCTACTTGGCAAAGGTAGTAGACGATACGTTTGATTTTGAATGCATCGACGGCAAGCAACGTATGAGTGCGCTTCTCAGTTTTTTCAAACCAGACACCGACGATGAGTCACCGCTCACGGTTCGAGTGGCAGGCGATAAATACACCTACGAGGAACTAAAGATCGAGCATCCAAACCTCGCAGCAAGGATGGACGACTTTACGCTAACGGTCGTGATTTATCCCGAGGTCGATGAGGAACTGATACGCGAAATCTTTAGACGACTGCAACTCGGCATCAGGCTGAATTCTGGCGAGATGCTCAATTCGATGATCGGCGCAATGAGGGACTTTATTTTTAAGGAAATGGGAAATAACACGCCCTTCATCCGTCGCACGAGTTTGTCAGAAAAGCGCTTCTCTCGTCAGTTCGCTCTCGCGCAGATCACGCTGAACTCAATTAAGCGAAACGGCGACGATTTCGTTCGCGCCAGGTTCACCGATCTTGAGGATTTCTTCCGGGATAACACAACGATCGAGCATGATGATGCGCACTTCGTCCGAATTCGTAGCGTGCTGAAGATCATGGATACTGAATTCAAGCTGGTTGCTCCGCACATTTCGAGTCGAGCAATTGCTGTGACCGCCTATTTCTTCGTTGAGGATCTTCGAGCGGCCAACAAAGAGGATTTAGTGCCGTTGTTCGCTAAATTTTACGGCGAGTTGCTTTCTGCGGTTAATAACGAGTTGGCTCGCCTGGCGGCTTACAAGAAACCGAATCACCCACGGCTCTTGGAAGATTTTCAAAAGTACATCTCACAAGCCTCGGTGGAACCGTATGCAATCAAACGGCGTCATCTCTTTCTCAAGACGGCCTTCGAGTATTATCGGAAGAAAGGGAAACTGATCGGTTAGGTTCTCCGTCGAGACCGAACGGGGACAGAGAAGGGGAGCTTGCCACGGAATACGTACTCAAACGGCAAGATAGCATCTGGCAGAATGGAGCGGATTGCCTTCACCACTTCAGCACGTAGCGGCAACGTGGCTTCCTTCTTTGTGATCGCAGTTCGCACATGCACGCAAGGGGTGAGGGGATCGACCTCCTATACGTCTGCGGAAGGGGGATTGTTACTTTAGGACATCGTAGCCGAATTTGGGTCTTTCCTCGCAGCACGCGCTAAATCGACTGGGAAACCCGCACCTCAGGGTGATTTGCTCAGAAGGTACGCGAGTAGCGAAGGGACGTGACCCGGTTCTTGTAGCCGGGACCGGCGTGGAGAGTTTCCCGGTATTCGTGC
>CAZAKW010000302.1:2984-3702 GCA_964485835.1 uncultured Bacteriovoracaceae bacterium | reverse complement strand
ATCGACTCCTCCCCTTCCAGCTCGACTCGCGATATTTACGATACGGAAATCCAGTCACCTAAATCGGTGCGGTACTCGGCCGATGGATCGAAAGTCTACATCAACGCGCTCGAGGGCATGGTCACTGTCGTCTACGCGTGGCCAAGCCTGACGAAACTCAAATCGATTTCCCATGTGTTCACCGCCGAGGACGCGTGGCGCTTCCGAGGAGAAAAGACGCTTTTTGATTACGAATACCAATCACGTCCGAAAAATGGGGGCGACGAAAACGTCTTCGGCGGCAAGCCCGTTGAAAGCGAACTCTCCCACGGTGGCCGCTACCTATGGATTCCCTACTACCGTCGCAGTTTCGATCGTAACGGGTCGTCGCCTTCGGCCGTGGCAATCGTCGATACTTCCACCGACGAAATCGTACGAGTGATGCCCACCGGCCCGATCCCGAAGTACGTGGCGGTCTCCCCCGACAATCGCTATGTTGCCATCTCCCATTGGGGAGATAACACCATCGGGATCATCGACATCTCTTCTTCGAATCCCGACAACTTCGCCTACGTCGAGCACCTGGTGGTCGGTAAAAGATTACCGCTCAAAAACCTAGGCCAGGTCGATCGCGACCAAGTCTGCGGATCGTGCCTCCGCGGCATGGTTTTCGCGCCCGACAATCGCACTCTGCTCGTCGCCCGGATGGGCGGAGGCGGAATCGGTGGCGCCATCATCG
>CAZAKW010000302.1:0-2974 GCA_964485835.1 uncultured Bacteriovoracaceae bacterium | reverse complement strand
CGTTCCGAGTGGCGCCTACCGGGGGACGGTCTACGGGATGAAGCCGACGCCTCGACACCTCCTGCTCTCTAAAAACGGAGATCTTTACGTGAGTTCGAACGTCTCGGGCTACGTCTCTAAAATTTCCCTTCGGACTTTCTTGGACGCCGTCGAAAAAAGCGAAGGAAAGGACATTTCGATTTCCGGGTGGCAGGAGACTCTCGTAGGTTCGGGAGCACGTACGATCACGTTCTCGCCGGACGAAAAATACGTCTACGCCTCCGTTAACGTAAAATCAGAACTCGTGATGCTGGATGCGGAGAGCTTGGAGATTCTGGCCCGAGCCAAGGTGGACCCATTCCCAGTTGGTCTCGCTACCTCCGTCGATGGAACGCATATTTGGACGACAAGCCAAGGCCGTGCTGGCCGCGGCGGCGGCAATAGCGTGAACGTCTTCCGCGTCGTTCCGACGCAGACCCGAACTCCAGCGCCGTTAGCGCTGCGCTGACTGGTATCGGACCGCGAATCTCGTATCAACTCTTTCACGGGCTATCGGTGAAGACCTGGAGCTGGTCGGCGAAAGCATCATCGAGCCAGTAGGTATCGCCTAGCCGCCGGGAAGATCGCTCAACGTCGCGGATGCGATCTTGGAGGATTGGCAGACGCTCCTGATCCGAGTAGAGCCTTTAGTCCTCAGCGACCACGGAACTCAAGGATGTGATGAGATGGTCCCTCACTGCGAACGTATGCCGAAATCTCAATGGGCTACCGTCGAACGATCCGGAGATCTCGTTCAGGACTTCGACGTTCGAGCCATCACCAGAGACGTCCAGTGGTTTCGCATGGAGAGCGTATTTAGAATGAGTTTCTTCGATCCAGGCCTTAATTTCGGTCCTTCCCCGCATCTGGAGGCTCTCGCCCACATCGTGAACAACGGCGTCGTCCGCAAAGCAGGCAATCATGACATCGACCTGTCGAGAGTTCATCGCATCGAAATACTGCTTAACGATCCCGGTTATCTGCTTCATATCCCTCTTCCTCGACTTTATTAGATAGTGCTTTCGCTCAAGCTATTTTTAATACATATCTGCACCATAAATCAACTGGTTTGATTTCGATCTGTATTGTATTTTCATCCGGTGAAAACGAAGAAAGGCGAGAAAGAGAAGCTCAGGACCGTCATCCTAGAGAAGACGCTCGCGTACCTGAAGCAGCAGGGTCGCGTCGGCGCGGGCACGCAGGATATGATGAGCGAAGTTGGACTCACTCGTGGCGCGCTTTACAGCCACTTCAAGTCGAAGGACGACCTTTTTGTCCAGGCGATCTGTTACGATCTCGCGAATCTGGAGGCGTCGATCCGACGCCGCATCGAGGACCACGGACCCTCGGCACTGAAAACGATGATTGAAGAGCACTTATCGACGAGGAGCCTCGTAGATATCGGATCCAGTTGCGTCTTTACGTCTTTAGCTAGCGATATGCAGCGATGTAAACCCTCGGAAAGAGCACTATTCGAAAGATCTATACAGGGGATGTTCGCGGCAATTGCTCTCGCTCTTCAGGAACAGTTTCCGAAAGCCGCGCCTGCAGAATGTAAGACGATGGCGATCAATCTTTATTCGGGTCTCGTCGGGACCCTTACGATGGCCCGTACGCAGAAACATCACGAACAGGCACTAAAGATTCTCGACGCTGGAAAGCGACATTTGATTCGGAGCTTTTCTCCGAGGAGTACTAGGGGTTAAGCGGGGGCGGCGACGACCATCCAGTGCCGAAACACTCCAGAAATCTATACTCCACCCTTTAGTCGATACGATCGATAGTGGAAACATCGATCTGGTCTTTGATCCTGCCTTGATAATCGCAAATGAAAACGTGCCCGTACTGAGGTTTCAGAGGGCTGAACGGCAATTTACTTTCCAGACCCATCTCGGCCATACGCGAATGGGCCGCATTGAGTAGAGATTTCTGGGCAAAAATTCGGTCCTTAGTCCGTTGGACGTTCGCATCGGCGGTAAAGCATATGACCGGTTCCATACGTTCTTCATGTAGAAGTCCTCCGACAGCAAACGTAACAAGATCACCGTCGAGGTGGTCCCCTGTCGACTTTAACCGAATGTTTGAAAGAAATTCCTTTTTACGCCTTCGGGAGAGGTCAATCTCCTGCTTTATTCGGATGAAATGTCGAACGGTTGCTCTGGCGAGAGAGAAATTATGACCATGTGCGGGACCTCTCACCAGATCCACATAAAAGGATGCATCCCAAACATCGCGGCCTATATGGGGTGGAGCACTGAGATTAGTCACGAAGTCATATGCTAGTGAGTTCCAAAGCCACTTAGCAAAGTCATCGTTATTTAAGTTATGTTCAATAACGAGTTCATAAAGATCTCGCCCGAGCTTTGGAAGAGGCTCTTTCAGTTTTCGACTCGCTACTCTAAGTTTTTCGGCCTGGAGCCAGGATATCGAGGAAAAGTGCGCCTTAGCCTTTTCAAAGGCGAACACCTTATAGCTTTCGACGTCTACAATCCCTGTCACGAGAAGTTCTTTTTCAAGCGGAGGAATCTTGTTCTGGCCTTTAATCGATTCCAGAAAACTAAATGCGGTAACGGCATGGTGTACGGGTCGAGGAGTCGGACAAATCCCCCGGTCTATTAGACCCCGGTTCCAATTCGCGACTTTATCCCCGGTTTGATCGCCAGCCAGCACCCAAAAGATATTGTTGTCCAAGAAGAAGTTTGGAATTTGCGCCAGTAAAACTTGCTTGGAATCGGCTTGGTTGGCTTCCATCACGAAGTATCAATTCACGAAGGCGGTTTCTTGTGAACACTCGAATGCCTAGACTCCCCTCGGTGATCTTTGTCACGCGTCGTACGCGCCAACCCACGCGAAACCGCTGCGCGCTCTCCCGCGGTCGCCCCCTCCGCGTCGAATCCTCTCGGGTCCGCCACTCGCCTAACAGTTACACTGCGGGCGTCATATTATTTGACCCCCG
>CAZAKW010000301.1:0-3708 GCA_964485835.1 uncultured Bacteriovoracaceae bacterium | reverse complement strand
CTTTGGTAACCCAAAAGTAACCCGAGTGATGGGAGACGCGCCCCAAGCTAAATCTCCCGATTCAAGCGTGAGTCCAGGACCGATCGGTAATCGCCCGATCAATTGCACTCGTGCCTCTCCCTCGACCGCCGGATGTTACAACTATTACGACTCATCCACGGGCAGACTCTATTTCACCGAACTCACCAATGCGGCGATCCGGTACATTGAAAATCCGCTCAATACGGCGATTAGCACGCTCCACTCCATCCCGCTCGCGCGCGTACCCACGAATTTCACGTTCCGTCCCGACGGCTCCGAGGTCTATTACCTCAGCGGCGGCCGGATCTACTGCAAAAAGCTCGGCGCTACGGGCACCTGCGACGAAACCTCGCTCGGACCAGATCCGCTTATGGGCGTAATTAACCCCGGGGCAAACCAGTTCACTTGGTTCGACAACAATACGCTTTTGGTCAGCACTTATAGCGGGCTTATTCTGAAATTTGAGATTGCCCCGTAACTTCCGTGGCTACCCCGGACCGTATAGCCGCAACCGGAGTTGGCCAGGCCCGGAAGATCAGCGGCTCGAATCGCCCCGAATCTCGCTAATCGTCAGCAACCGCAAAAACTCCAAGCCTGTCGCCTTGAGCGCCGCTTCGCCGCCTTCTTCCCGGTCGACGACCGTAAGCACCGCGACCGGGTCGTAGCCTTCCGCGCGAAGACGCTCGATCGCAAGGATACTCGAGCCCCCGGTCGTGACGACGTCTTCAAGCACAACGACCTTAGCACCCGCCGGGAGATTCTCGCGTCCTTCGACGAAACGTCCCGTTCCGTGGCCCTTCGTTTCTTTGCGGACGATAAAGGCGGGCCAATCCGCGCCCTGCGCGTAAGCCGAGAGACTTACGGCGGTTGCGATCGGGTCCGCGCCCATCGTGAGGCCGCCTACGCCTTGGACTCCGCTTCCGGGCGCGGCCGGAAATCGCGTGGCAGCGAAACGCTTTATCAAGTCGTAGGAGAGGCGTCCCAGCAAAAACGCACCTTCCGCCGAAAGCGTGGTCGCTTTCATGTCGATGTAAAATCCGCTCTTTTTTCCGGAGGCGAGCGTGAAATCTCCTTCTCGGTAACTTCGTTCCCGAATCAATTCGCGGAGGCGAGCACTCTCGGAGGCGAAATCAATCGGCTTGGAAAAATCGGGGCGCATAGCGGGCCTTTCTTAAACGGCGTCGATTACGGAAGCGAGATTCTCGAAGAAAATTTCTTTCCCGATCTCGTTCATCGATTCGTGCCGGAAATCGGGATACTCGAAAAGTTTCTTTTCGACGTTTTCCAATCGGTCGTAAAACTTGCGGGCGACGGCCGCGCTGACTAATTCGTCAGCCAGCGGCAAATGGAAAGCGACGGGATAATTCAACCCTTGATGGCGTGCGAGCGTATTCGCTTGTGCCAGCACCATCGAGGCGTAAAATCGTGGCGTCATCCGAGAATGGTTCAGCCGATCGGCCGCGTAGTTCTCGATCACCGCTTCGTCGCGGCTAACGACCTTCGGATCGACATCCGCGGTCAAAGAAAGAGAGCCCCACGTTTTGGACAAGAGCCCGGCGGCCATCCGAACCGCGTAAGGCGGTTCCTTAAAGAGCGCCAAATAAGGCGAAGAGATTTGGTAGGAACGAAGCGGCAGGTTCGGAACCAAGAACCCAAGACGAAGCGCGACGTGCCCCCCCATCGAATGGCCGAGCAAATGGATCTCCGCTCCCTGGAATTTCTGGGCGACGTGGCGAACGACTAAATCAAGATCTTCGACCAGACTATCGAACGAGGGCGCATCGCCGCGAAGTCCCTCGCTCCGTCCATGCCCGCGCTGGTCGTGGACGTAAAGCGCGTCGATCGAGTTCTCGAGAAAATACGGGAAGTGGAGGTAACGTCCGCCGTGTTCGCCGAAACCGTGACAAACGACCAGCACCTTGGCGATCGCCGTTTCTTTCTTGAGATGCACCGAAGCGAAAAGTTTCGTCTTCCCGTCGCTTGCCAGCAGCGTCTCCCACTCCGACGACCATCCGTCGGGTAGGCCCGGGTATCCTTGCGGTTGCTTGACGCCGAAGTAATTCCGTTCGAAAGACTGGGGGGTCGCCATCGAACGAATCAACCTTGGAGAATGCGTTCGATCACTTGCCGGGCCGCCGTCGAAAGTTCGTCAAACCGGAAACTAAAACCGCGGCGATCCTCGTGGAGACGGACGACGACCCCTTCCGCAACAAACGGCGTAAAGAGCGGGTGGTTCGGCTCCGGCGGCGAAACGTTCAGCTTGAGCTTGGAGCCCACCTTCGAAGGAACGAAGTCGGAAAGCACCTGCATTCCGCCGATCGAGATATCGCGCGCCATCCCGACGATAATCTTATCGCCTTCGGCGAGAATAACTTTCGCCAGCACCGGCTTGCGCGAATACAGTCGTTTCTCGCTCCCGGCGGATTCGGGAACGGCAGTTCCGCGCGGAGGAGTGTTCTTAAAGAGTTCGGAAAAATGCGAAAGCGAGCCGATCTTTTCCCAATCGGAGAGACCGTCTTTCCAAGCGAAGGTTTCGGGGTTGATCTTTCCAATCCCCGCCATCCCCTCGATCTCGTCTTCGGTGTAAGGACCGAACTGAGAGTCGTTGTAATAGAGGAACCATTCTTTGATTTGGATCTTCTTGCTGGCCATCGGAGGAGCGGGAGGCTGGGCCTTCGGTTTGGTCGCGGGTGGAGGCGGCATCGCGGCTTTAAATGCCGGAACGTCGGCCAAGCGCTGCCAATCGCCCATCCCCTCTTTCCATACGAAAGAAATCCAGGTGAGTTCGCCGGCGATCACACGGTCGTAAACTTCCGAAGCCGTCATCGGTCCGATCGATTTCTCACCCACGGCAATAAACCACTCAGCCTGCGTCTGCTCCGCGAACGGGGATCGATTTTCCATATCCTCGATTCTAAAGGCAAACCCGGCTTAACGCCAAAGCCCAAGTACGTCTCCCCGCCCGGTGCGTTTGGTAACTGGGAAGCCGTTTCGCCCCGACAAATTTTCGGCGCCGAAGAGTCTTCTTCTTTATAGCGGAGATGGGGACTGGATTCATCGCCGGCGCCCTGGTCTGGGGCTTGCTCTCTTCCTCTTTGAATTTAGAAGCAGTCGACGTGGAACCGGTAAAACAGTGGCCCCTGTTTGGAGCGAACATGAAATCGAAACTTTATCCTATCGGGGTGGCGCTCGCGCTGCTCACGACGATTATGATGGCGGGGATCTTGATGGTCCCTAAGTAAGGCTCGGGCGCGGCCGAGGCGAGATCCTCAATCGCTAGAGGTACGAGTGCTTCCCGGATATAGACTCGGGGCGCGAATGTGAATTTGAGGTGAATCGGTCTTATCCTGTACCGTATTAATGCAACCTGTTGAACAGCTTGGTGAATTCGAAAAAGAGCATCCGCTTAACGCGGATAGGTGGTCAGAATCGCTGCGGAATTGACACCGGACACTTCTATTTCGGCAGCACAGCCGAAGAACAGGGGCTCATGTATCGAGTGAGGCTAGCCGATAGAAAAGATAGGTGACAATTCTGCCATCTGCCGCGTTCTCACAGCGAAAAACCCTCAAGGATACTCGTCATGGCCAGCAAGCGCCCCGCTCCCAAGAACATACGCATCCTCCTGATTCCGGCTCTAGCCGCCACGTTTGCGTTCACTTCCTGCCAAACGACATCGCTCAACAC
>CAZAKW010000300.1:0-3725 GCA_964485835.1 uncultured Bacteriovoracaceae bacterium | reverse complement strand
AGTGCTGCCTTCGCCCGCTCTCTCTTCAGAATAATTCATCTAATTTTCAAAGAACTTCCCACAAAGGTTTTCGTTCAGTGGGTCAAACAACCTAACAGTCGTCTTTTCCCGGCTCAACAAAAAATTTTCTCACACCGCGACTCGAACAAAACTCGCTTTTCGTGCGGCGTATTTTTTTGTGGATTGCGCCTACAATCGCAGGCGTGAGGTTGTGGATACTCTGCCTGAAGAACACGAGCAACACTAAATCGGCAGTTTTTTATCGGTTCTATTTCCGCTTTTTCGTCAGGCAGTTAACCACTTGAAATGATTGCGATATAATAAAATAAAAGATCCCTCTTGAAAATTGCGCAACGCGGCGTAGACTCTAGAAATGGGTCGAGCTCTTGTAAAAGACGCCACCCGGACTAAGGCTAAGTCTTTGAAATTTAAAGGTTTTAGACCCAGGGAATGGGTCGATGACGAAGAGGATGGTTAAACCCCAGCCCCTTTTTGAAAAAGGCAAACCTGGTGAAAACTAGGGACGCAAAGCCACGATGCTAAGTGTTCGTTCTAACCCCGCGAACAGATGCAGGTCGGGTTGCCAAATCGGTGTTCAAGTAGCCAATCGCTTTTGAATCCACTTTTTCTAGGGGGGTCCCCAAAAGACCCCCTCTTCACTCCGAAGGCCGTGCATCCAGAATGGATTGCGCGGCCTTCACCTTTTTATGCGCGGAAAACATTCGCCCTTTAAATCGTGATAGTAGATCGACGTGCGCGAAACCTCGCTCCTCGTCACCGAAATCTTTCATTCACTCCAGGGAGAGACCTCACTGGTGGGAGTTCCGTTCGTCTTCGTGCGACTCACCGGCTGCAATCTGCGCTGCACTTACTGCGATAGCGCTTACGCGTTCAAAGGCGGAAAGAAGTACTCGATTCCCGCAATTCTCGCGGAAATCGAGCCATATCGAGCGAAGCATGTTTTGCTCACCGGCGGTGAACCCTTACTGCAGCGGCCCGTACCGGCGCTCGTGGAAGCCCTTCGAGACGCGGGCTATCTGGTATCGGTTGAAACACATGGAGAAGTTTCAGTTGAAAAAATCGCTGGGCGCGCACGTATCATCATGGACGTAAAAACTCCCTCGAGCCAGATGGCTCGAGGAAATTGGCGTGCAAATCTTCAGCACCTCGGACCGGGCGACGAGGTGAAATTCGTGATCGCTTCTCCGGCGGACTACGATTGGGCCAAACAAATTCTTTCGACGACTTCATTTCCCACGTCGGAGATCCTCCTGAGTCCGGTCATGCGTACCTTAGGCTCACCCGGCGAATTCCCGGGAGTAGAGCCACGGTGGCTGGCCGAAAGCATTCTCGCGGACCGGTTGCCCGTCCGCATGCAGCTCCAACTTCACAAACTTCTGTGGGGCGCCGACCGGCGGGGAGTTTGACAATGCTCCGCGTGCGGGAGTAAACCTAGATTATCCTTACGGAGGATCTTCGCCGAGGTGACGTGCCGGAATGGCTAACGGGACGGTTTGCAAAACCGTATTTTGTGAGTTCGATTCTCACCGTCACCTCCAACTACTTCACACGCTTTTCACGCTGTGAAGCTAACTACACGAAACAAAACGAGCCTTCAGATCGAATACGATCGAGGCAGTGCGCTTGAAGATCAGTCGGCATCAGCCCGAATAACTGTGTTTGGGCAATGGTGGGCAACGGTTGGGCAATGGATTTTCGGGGTGGGTAGACTTCTTCAAAATCCGAGGTCATCCTCGGGTCATGACAGATTTTTCTACGATCGCATCAGCGCTGTCGAGCCTGACAGGAGCGACAGAGATACTGAAAACTATCCGTGGCGCCGGCCTTGCGCTCGACGCGGCAGAACAGAAAAGCCGGGTCGCGGACCTCGTCGATAAGCTCGCCGACCTGAAAGCAACGCTCGCCGATCTCAAGGTGCAGACACTGGAGAAGGACGAAAAAATTCGTGAACTCGAGAAGAAACTCCGAACCCATGGGGAGTTCGAGTTCGATGGCGTCGTGTACTGGGCAGTGAAAGACGGCAAAAAGTCGGGTTCTCATCCGTTCTGCGCACGATGTTTCGACGCGGACAGCAAGCGTATCTATCTTCAATCCTACGGTGACGACAGTTGGACCTGTCACAACTGTAAGGCCTCTCCGTATAGAAGCACGGGGGCTGGGAAGCACCACAGCGCTTACGACCCGTTTCAAGACTGAACGACTTCAGATTTCCTAGCGCGGGTTTACGATGACATCGACCTGAATATGAGGGGCACCTTGCTTCGCCAAGTCGGTCTTTAGACCGGCAGCGTTCTTCACTCTGTTTTCTGGATCATAGATAAAGCACACAAGGATCTTACAGTCCGGATGCGATCGGTAGCGCCCGACGTCCAAGATAAGTTCATCACCGAGTTCCCTGTCCCCGAGTCCTTTGCGCGTCTTCTTAACCTCGATAACGATCTGTTCTCGCTTCAGAAGGAAGTCCATACGCGGGTTTGAACCAGCGGAGCTAGGCGCGTGCTCTTCTTCGCGAACGTCATCAAACTCGACCTTCAGAAGCGCATGGAGAAGATCCTGCACGTCGTACTCGTCAGCAACGTCGAGAGTCTCCCGGTCCGCGTGACGATGGCGGAGCTGGCTTGCGACAGCATGAAATCGACTCAGGAGGTGCTGCACCTTAGCGAGCGCCTTCGCGGGCGAAGCATCGTCCTGCGCCGGTAGTCCTGCCGCTTCGGCGCGGTCCTCGAGTTGTTCGATCGCAGCTATAAGAAGCGCCTTCCGCTTCTCATGCTTATTAACGTGATACTCTTGCAGCGCGGACTCCGGCATGTTCACGAACATCTGGCCACCACGCGCATGAGCGATCGCATCAGTGGTCGGATGCATGTTTCCGTTGGGTTGGCCGAAAGCATCGTTGAGGACCGCTAGCGTCGTTGAATTCCACGCGGCGACTTCTGGCATGTCGTAGGAAAAGTTGATGATGTCTTCGATCCGCTCGATCTGACGCTTCAGTCTCACGACTGCCTGGGCTGGCGTTATTGACGGTGGGATGGACGGCGAAACTTTTGAACGGGCCATTAAGAGGACTCTAAATTCTACCCCGCATAACGCAAGATTTACTTACCTCCCTGGATTTCGCCACCTCGGGTAGCGTCGTGCTCGACGGCACGAATGTGCAGCAACTGAGCGAGGAGGCTTTGCATCGTTTCCGAAACGAGCGCATGGGCTTTGTTTTTCAGTTTCATTATTTGCTTCCCGATCTGACGGCGGTAGAAAACGTCTTGATGCCCGCCCGCCGAACGCGCTCCCATATCGAACGCACACCCCGCGCGAAGAATCTCCTGCGTGAATTCGGCTTGAGCGGAAAACTCGATAGCCTTCCTAGCGAACTCTCGGGCGGCGAGCGCCAGCGGGTTGCCATTGCGCGCGCGCTGATCATGGAACCGCGATATATTTTTGCGGATGAACCCACGGGAAACCTCGATTCGGCCAATGGTGATATCGTTTTAAACCTACTGGAGGACGCCTGCAAAGTCGGCGGGTCTACCGTCGTTTTCGTCACTCACGATCCTGACTACGCCGCCCGCGCCCAGCGCCGTATTCAGATGCGGGACGGAGAACTCGTCCAGTAAACGAAGAATTTCGCGATTCTTAGCGCATCGTGTCTTCCACAGTTCGGAAAGATATTCCTCGGTTGATCCCACGGATCCGACTCGCATACGGTG
>CAZAKW010000299.1:0-3758 GCA_964485835.1 uncultured Bacteriovoracaceae bacterium | reverse complement strand
AGAGGGGAGTCGAAGTGATCGCCATCGATACTGAGGAAGACAAGATTCAGATCGCCTCTGGATTCGCGACCGAGGCACTCGTATTGGATGCGACGGACGAATCGGCGTTGGCGCGAATTGATCCCGCAAAACGGGATGTGTGCATCTGTGCGGTCGGGGACCAATCGAAGGAAGCCGCGATTATCGTCACCGCGCTTCTAAAGCAAATGGGGGTTAAACGAATTATCGCGCGTTCGAACAACGACCTACACAGACGAATTCTCTACCTGGTCGGTGCACACGAAGTCGTTAATCCCGAACGTGCATTTGGCGAGCGATTCGCGAATCGGATCGTTTACGAGCACGTGCTTGAAGAGATGACCCTCGGTACGGATTTGATCATCACCGAGTTCCGCGTCCCCGTTTCTTTCGCGGGTAAGACGTTAGTCGAACTCGACTTGAGGCGTCGCTACGAGATCATCGTCGTCGCGATTCGCCCGGGCGAGACGGCCCAGGTGAAACTTCCGGACCCAAACGAGGTGATCGGAAAAGACGACATCCTCGTCGTCGTGTCGCACGAAGGACGAGTCGCGCGTCTTCTGGAAAGGACCTAGCACGATGCGCACTCGACACGATATTCGCATCGCCGTAATCGTCTTTCTGGCTTTCAACCTCGCGATCGCATTCGGCTCGATCTCTCTTTTGGAGCGGATGACTCCGGCGATCCGTAAGGTTATGCAGGCGAATGTCGACTCGTTGGCTTTTGTCGAAGAAATGCTTTCCCTTTTAGCGGAGCCCAATTCGAGCGCTAAGGCCGAAGTTCAACAGAGGTTTACCCATTCCCTGGAGAGCGCCAAAAAAAATATTACGGAAGTTGAAGAACAGGCGATTATCGAATCCATCGAGCGCGACTTTGCGGGGGCGATAAACGGGGACGCGAACCTCGGCCAGAAGGTCGTCGCTGGACTTCGGCGTTTAGGCGCGGTGAATCGAGAAGCCATGCACAAGGCCGATCGAGAAGCGGTGAGGTTAGGGACGGCGGGATCGTGGATTGTTGTCTTGCTTGGTTCGTTCGGTTTTCTATTGAGCCTCGTGATTTTGACGCGTTTGAATCGCCAGATCGTTCGTCCGGTCGAAGAGATCTACGGCGCGGTACGCGAATGGAAAGAAGGAAACGTTCGAAGACGGTGCAATCTAGTCGACGCTCCGCCCGAACTACAGAACGCGATGTCGGTGATTAACCAATTGATGGACCATTGCCAGATGCCCGAAGCTTCGGAGCAGCGAAGTGCGGTCGATGTTGATCGAAAGGTCCTTGTTTGGTTATTAGAACGCGAGAAAACGCCCGCCATGGTTTTAGACGAGCAAGGAAGGATATTTGCGGCCAACAACCAAGCCCACGAAGTGATCAGCCGGGATCGGGAGATCCCGATTCGGGAAGAGATCGCACGAGTAATGGGTGGGGCGCCAAGTCCGCTCGTTTCGGCGGCTGATCGTCTGGAGTCGTCCGGATTTTGGTACTTCGTCTTGAAAGTCTAACTCGGAGTTTACCGATGTCGATTGACGCAAATTGGGGAAACTTCTTTAAAGCCGAGATTAAAGCGAGTGGCCGAAGGATTGCTGCGGAAGGAAAAGTTTCCTTCACGAGCAGATCAGAAACCTCGGTCCAGGCGTTCGTTCGCGCCACTCCGCCTGTAAAGGTATCGCTTCGATCGGAAGGCGTCGAAAGCCAAACGTTCTCGGCCGACTGCAGCTGTCCAGTCGCCAAGAAAAATCAATTTTGTAAACACGTATGGGCAATCCTTCTCGGGCTCGAAGATCGATACCCTGATTTTTTGACGGGTAAAAATTCGATTGAGAAACCAGCGTCGGGTTCTGAAAGAATCGAAAGCCGCCAGGACGCGTATCAAGAGTCCGCAAAGTTACGAGCATCGGCCTACCGTAAAGAACAGTACCAAAAGCAAAAACTGCGTCTGAAGGAATCGAAGCGTGAGGCGAAAAAAAGACCGGACCCCGTTACGGTAAGCCAAAGCGAAGAGCTGCTGCCTTCGCTTGCTTATTTCGCAAGCAATGGCTTCCCGATGGAAGGCGGCCCCGACGAGGGCGTGCTTGCCGAAGCCAAAAAAAAGCTGTCGCGAGTGTTTCACCCCGACAAGGGCGGAAGTCACGAAGAGACCGTCGAACTCAATCACCATTTTGAAGTGCTGATGCAGGCGCTGCGCGGTGGATAACGACTAGTGAATCGCCTTTGGCAGTCGTGCGGGAGATTTAGGACTCCGGCGAAGAGGAATGTCGACACTGCCAGCGTGCCGGCGAGCGCACCAACGAGCAAGGTCGGCCAGAGAAAAAGGAATACTAGTCCAACGAGCGTGACGGCTAAATAAAGTGTCCAGAATACAACGGCAAGGAAACCATGAATACGTTTTCGCCAGAGCGTTAAGCCGATCATGGCTCCAATGACCAAGACACCATATCCCCAGAAAAGCGTGGATCCCACTTTCAGAGGGTCCGGCGCTTTTTCGTAAGTCGTAGTGAAAAGCCGCCGAGAAGCGGAGGCGCTGTGGCTGAGAAAGTCTGTTTGGGTTCGAAAGGGTGGATAGACTGGCGTGGGTCTCCCAGCTCGAGGACGTGGGGAGGCGGTCGGTTCGGGCGTTGGAGCGATGGCCGGGGATGAACAACCCGTTCCCAAAGCGAAGAGTATGCCACTGATCTGTAAATTTCGCCCTGTCATACGTCGTAAGAATCGCAAGAATGATACCTGTCTGGGTGGGGCAGAGAAAACGCAGTGGCGCCCCTTTGACGTCCGGATGGTTAATCGTGATCGGCAGGGGCGTGGGCGATCGGCCCTTCTTTAAAGAGGCGTTTTTTCAACTGTGCTTCAAAGAAAGGGTCTTGGCGTCGAATCCATTCGATCATCATAACGGCGTGCTCTTTCTCTTCATCACGATTGTGGATCAAAATATTCTTCAATTCTGGATTTTTGCACGCGTCGACTCGTTGGTTGTACCAATCGACGGCTTCCAGTTCCTCCATCAAAGATTCAATCGCTCGATGCATATCGAGGGTTTCGGGACGAAGAAGCTCAATCGGTTCGTGGTAATTTTCGTGCGCCATGGCCCACCTTTTCCGAAAATCGTGCCGGATTCAAGGATGAATGGCTTAAGGAGTTTTAACCGCCGAGCTGGACGGGAATCGCCAATAAAAACGAATCGAGGCGCGCCTGGGCTCCCGCGTAGGCTTGTTTAAGCTGGGCCCTTCGATCCGTCCACCATTCGAGCTCCCCATCACCGACCAATCGATTTTTCCCTTGGAGCGCACGGAGGCGCTCGATCTCGGCCTCGATTGCTTTCTCCATTTTCGCCTCGGCCTCTGCCCGGATTTTCGCGCAGGCTTTTTCCGCCTGCGAATGCGCCTTAGTTAAAAGCCCACGAATGCGCTCGATTGGGATTCGACGCACCATCGGTACGATTGCCGCAGGGAGCGGGCGGAGGGCCTCCCGGAGCTTTGCCGACTCCCAGTCGGAGGTGAGCTCCTTACCGGTGGCGTCCAATACGATCCGTAAAGGAGTGGGAGGAAAAAATTCCTCAGTAAACCACCGAGGCAAGGCGGCTGCGGGTTCCAGCACGAACGTCGATTCGAGTAAAAGAAGAGATTCCGACCAAGCGCCGATCGCGACGTTGCCGAACTCTTGGTGGCTGATGGATTCCATCGTGCCTTGGACCATCGGGTGGTCCCAGGTGACCAATGCAAGATCATCCCGCGCGAGTGCTTGCTCGCGT
>CAZAKW010000298.1:0-3799 GCA_964485835.1 uncultured Bacteriovoracaceae bacterium | reverse complement strand
TTCCTCGAAGCTGGCAGCGTCGACGCCCGGCGCGGACAGGACGAGGCCCATGCTGGCAAAAACCGCCCATTGCAGAAATCCGCCAAAGGATAGCCCTCTGTCTTTTGCGTGGGGAGTTCCCAAAATTCCTGCCATCCTCGTTTGATTTGTCACACGGCGAGGTCTACCTGAAATGACACATATAGTCAATCTCTTAAGTTGTTGAATTTACGTGGGGTTACTTTTTATCCCGATGATCGGCCCGCCACGGTTTTTTACGATTTCACTCCACCGTTTCGGCTAGCTATTTTACCCGGGTATAATTGACAAATGAATTATACCCGGGTAAAAGTAGAAGAGAGGTAATGATGAGTTCAGACTCCTATAGCGCATTCGAAGATACCCAGCTCTTAGTTCGCGGCCCATTACTCCAGGTCGTCTCCGAGGTAAAACGAAGGGTGACCAAAGCGAGCGACGCTCGAATCTACATCTTCAGCGATGTCACCGGCAAAGAGATGGATTTTAATCTCCAAGGTTCTGAGCGCGAGGTTTTGAAGCGTCTTGAGATTTATGTGCCCGCGACGGAATCGTCAGCCGTGAATTCTTCGCATCCAGGAAGGCCTAAGCTCGGAGTGGTATCGCGCGAAATCTCTCTTTTACCTCGCCACTGGGAATGGCTAGCTACCCAACCGGGAGGTGCCTCTTCAACTCTGCGAAAGCTCATCGAAGAGGCGAAAAAGAAGTCCTCGGGCGAATCCGGCGTTAAGCAGGCCCAGGAGCGAACCTATAAAGTGATGTCCGTCTTAGCCGGAAACGCTGAGGGATACGAAGAGGCGCTTCGAGCCCTCTATCGGAAGGATAAAAAAGCATTTCTCATAAATATCAAACTCTGGCCGAAAGACGTCCGAGCCCATTTGGTCGAATTGGCGAAACCGGTATTTTCGGACTAGAAGTTTTCTCGCTCAAAAATCTTCCACGGGCCACAATACGACATTCTCCACGGCAATTGGATGGCCGAGGATAGCTTCGCCGTGTTCGGCGAACCACGTCGGATCGTCCGTCGTAGCGAAACGCCTTTGGCCAATCGCTTCGCCGCGACCGAGCCTGGCGCCCATCTCGGGGTGGCGGTTTATCCAATCGTCTAAGCGTTCCGCGACGATTTCTCCCTGGGTAATCACTTGGATCTGCGGGGGGGTTGCCGCTCGGATTAAGGGATAGAGAAGCGGGTAGTGGGTACACCCAAGCAGAATTCGCTTCGGCACCTCGGCTCCGTTGAGTACCGAATCGAGGTAGAGTCTGACGAAGTATTCGGCGCCAGGACCTGAAATTTCCCCGGCTTCGACTAAGGGTACCCAGAGCGGGCAGGCTTTTTGGATCAGCTTCAATCCCGGCGCGAGTTTAGCGACTTCAAGCGCGTAGGAATTGGAGGTCACGGTGCCGCGAGTGGCGAGCACCGCGACCGTACCACCGGTGATATCGGGGCGGCGGAGAGCCGCCGGGGTCGCCGGTGGCAGTCCGACCAAGGCTTCGACCGACGGCCGAATCACGCCCAATACTTTACGGTCTGGCCAACGGGAGGGTAGATCGAGTTGCTGGATGTTTCGAAGCGCTTTCGCCGAAGCCGTGTTGCAAGCGAGCACCACCAAGCTACATCCTTCGTCGAACAACCATTGCACCGATTCACGGGTGAATTTGTGCACGATTTCCATGCTTCGTCCGCCGTAGGGCGTCCGAGCGCTATCTCCTAAGTAAAGGTAATCGTACTCAGGCATTCGCTCGAGAAGCGATTTGAGAATCGTCAGGCCGCCAAATCCCGAGTCAAAGACACCGATCATAGGGCTCCCGCGGACGGCCGCCGGCAGAAATCTAAAATCCAGTCGGCCGCCTCGGTTAAGGTGGAAACTCGAGAGTCGGGTTTGAATTCGTCCGTGTCGGAAGGGGCGATAAGAATGGAGGCCCGGCATCCTGCCGCGCGACCGGCGTCGATATCGATTCTGCGATCACCGACCATAAAAGACCTCGCCAAATCGATCCCGAACTCACGGGCTGCTTCCAAAAGCATTCCTGGTTGAGGTTTTCGGCAAATGCAGGCGTCGCCGTCATCGTGATAACAAACCTTAACGTCGTCGACCCGAAGTTGATCGCGCACGATTTGATTCATCGCTTCGACCCGTTCGCGGGTTTGCCATCCGCGAGCGACGTCGGGTTGGTTCGTAACCACGACGACGATAAACCCTCGATCTCGAAGTCGGGTAACCGCATCCGCGACGCCCGGGAAAAATTTGAAATCTTCGATTCGGTCGGGCGCCCTTGGCTTTCCGTCGCGGAAGAAAGTCAGGTTGATCACTCCGTCTCGATCCAGGAAAACGGCGGGTTTCTGCATAATATGTTGTGGGGAGTTTATGACACGGAAATTCGGCGACTCGTAAAATAAATTTAACTCAGAAATGGGCGACGCACGAAAGGCGTCGATGTCCTATTGTTCCCCACGCGCGCCGCACCAGTTCGCCGGTTCAGGAGTTTAGAGGTGGACTCTATATTGCACTTTTATTTGCCACTAAGCTCGCGTGGCATTGTGACCGATGGTGCTATCCGGAACCGGAAACAGAGAAGGAGAAAAGGTATGTCAGAGACTCATTTCATTCACCAATCGAACGACGCAGGGTCGTTGACGTTCTCTTTTTTGCCGCCGACGTTGTCCGAGTTGCCCACCGCTAATGGCGGGCCATGCATTACGCTTTATCAGCCGACCCATCGGCGTCACCCCGAGAATCAACAAGATCTTATCCGCTTCAAGAAGTTGGTCAAAGAGATCGAATCAGTATTCGAAGGCACGGGTTCGGGCCACGAAGAAATTTTAGAACCTTTCTATCGGCTGATGGAAGATCGCGCGTTTTGGAATCGTACTTACGACGGGCTTGCGATTTTTTCGGCCAAAGGCATTTTAGAAGTTTACCGTCTCCAGCGTTCGGTACCCGAGCTTGCGACCGTAGCGGATCACTTCCATATCACGCCGATGGTTCGCATTTACCAGACCGCCGATCGTTATCAGATCCTTGGGATCAGCCGGGATAAGATTCGATTCTTTGAAGGAAATCGGGATGTCGTCGACGAAGTGGATCTGGTATTCGACGTGCCCCGAACGATCGAAGCGGCTTTAGGTACAGAACTGACCGAGCCTTACCTGAAGGCTTCTTCCTACGGTGGTATCCGCTCCGATGGGGCAGCGATGCATCACGGACATGGCTCAAAAGCCGACGAAATCGATGTGGACCTAGAGAAATTTTTCCGCACGGTGGATCGTGCGATTCTAGCCCACTATTCCAATCCTTCGGGATTGCCTTTGATCCTCGCCGGACTTCCTGAAAACCAGGCGCACTTCCGGAAATATTCCCATAATCTTCGGTTGCTTCCGGAGGGGGTCGACGCTTACCCCGATACCTTGTCGGCGGAGGAGCTTAAGAAACGGGCATGGAAAGTCGTTTCCCCTCTCCATCAGGCCCGCCTTTCGGAAGTATCCGAACAATACGGTAATGCCAAAAGCCATCAGAAAGGCAGTGAGAAACTTTCGGAAGTCGCGAAAGCGGCGATCGCCGGTAAAGTCGATACGCTTTTAATCGAGGCCAACCGCCAAGTTCCGGGATCGATTGACCTCGCTACGGGAAAAATCCGTAAAAAGACGAAGCAAGGCACTTCAAGCGATGACGTGCTTAACGAATTGGGTGAGTTGGTTCTGAAAAAAGGCGGAAGGATATTCGTGGTCCCCGCGAACCGGATTCCGAGTAAAACCGGCGCCGCGGCGATCTATCGTTATTGATGG
>CAZAKW010000297.1:1118-3801 GCA_964485835.1 uncultured Bacteriovoracaceae bacterium | reverse complement strand
GTACCGAGTCAAATTCAAGGGCCGCTCCGGCGCCGACGGTTTCCCCGACCCTGCCTAAACCCCGGGTGGTCGATTCAAAAACTTCGGCGCCAAGCGGTTCTGGGTCCCGCTACACGTTACAGGTCGGTTCGTTTCCAAGTCTCCGCGACGCCGAACCGGAACTGCTTAAACTCAACGAAAACGGCTTGCGCGCGGAAGTGCGAGAAGTCGAGTTGGCCGGGAAGGGCAAGTGGTATCGTCTTTTCGTCGGGCAGTTCGACACGGTGAAGGATGCTGAATCCGCAGGTAAGGGTTTTAAACGTGAGCGCCGGATCGACGATTTCGTCGTGGTGCGTGCTCCCGGCGCGCCGACGTCGCGGCAGTAGTCAGGGCTCGTAAAGCCACTCTGCTTGATTCAAAGTTTACCGGTATCCGAGCGCGCCTTTTTGTTTTTCCTCGTTCATCGCCTCGATCATTTTTAAAACCCTCTGGATTCGGTACGCGCGCTTGAAGGGATCCGGCGTGACCAAAGTCGTTTGCTGCTCGCCGGAAAGCACGGTGAGATTCGTCGCGAGACCGACTCTGACGAGTTCCGCGAATTCTTCCATTCGAAACGGTTCTTTCCCCTCCGCGCTCGTCTCTAGTTTTTTTACTTCAGCGACGTTGACGTTCGCCATGCCGGTGGTCTCGTCCCTGGGGAATTTATCGAGATGTTTGGCGATCAGTCCCATCACGAGAAAACCGCGAATCGTGACGTCATGTCGTTTCGTGGGTTCCAGCAGGTTTTCGTCGCAAACGTATTGGATGAACGATTCAAGCAGGGCACCGTCCTTCAGCGCCACTTCCTGGTTGTCGGCGGCGATATGGACGATGTTCGCTTGTTTGAGCGTATCGAGGAAACTCGTAACTTTCGCTACGGGAACACCCATGACTTGGTTGGCGTACCGTTCGAGCGCCGCAATCTTTACGCGTGGGCCTTCCGGTAGGGTCTCCTTGGAAAGAGTCGCCGAGAGGAGGACCGCCGAGGAAATTTTCAAGCAGTCGTGCGAGGAAAGAAACGTGAAGTTGCGTCGCCCGTCCGCATAGTTCATCTCGCTGGAGGAGGTTTCAAGATTCTTCATCTTCGTGGTCGTCGAACGAAGCCGCGCCACGATCGCCTTGAGAAGCACTTTCAGCCATTCGGGAATCTGGATCATCGTCGAGTCGTAGACGGTCTTCGAAATTTCGACGAGCTCGCTGTCCACGAGCGCCTCCGCCGAAGCGGAACGCGGGTTGCCGTCGAGAAACGCCATTTCGCCCACGATCTGCCCGCTTCGAAGGGTATCAATCTCGATCTGCGAATCGCCCTTTTTCTTGAAGATTCGAATCATCCCGACGCGAATCAGATACATCGCATTCGAACCGTCTCCTTCTCGAAAGAGGAGGTCGCCCTTTTGTAGTCTGCGTGTTCCTGACGGCCCGGCCATAGTTTCGCTCCGAAAGTCGTTCTATTTCGTAGTCATCACCCACGCCCCGTCCCAATCGGAACCGGGAGGGTTGAGTTTGAAGTTGCGGCACCGTTCGATGAATTCGTGCGACATTTGGTCGTCCTTGCCGTCTATTGCCAACGCGCTCGCGGCGAGCGCAAACTTTTCAATAGCAGCATCCCACGCTTGTTTCGAGTAAAGTTCGCGCGCCTCACGGAAGACCGTCAGGGCTTCTTCGGGATACTCGATGTCGAGGATTTGGATCAATTCAACGGCGACTTTCTTACCCTTCACCTTCACGAAATCCAGCACGCGGTGGGGAGGAAGAGGTTCTCCAGACTGTGTAATCAGGTCTAGGGTGAATCGGGTGGTCAGAATCGCGGAATGGTAATCCTTCGTGAGGCCTTCGATTCGCGAGGCTAGATTCACATGGTCACCGATCACGGTGTATTCGAAGATCCGTTCGGAACCCATGTTCCCGACCGCGACCGGCCCCGAATTGATTCCGATCCCGACGTTGACCTCGATGTCGTATTTTTCCTTGAAGTAGCCGCGCTGGCTTCTCAATATTTGCTGCATTTTGACGGCGGCTTTGCACGCGTTTGCCGCGTGTTTCGGTTGATCGAGAGGCGCTCCCCAGAACGCCATCACGGCGTCTCCAATGTATTTATCCAGCGTTCCTTCGGTCTCGAAGACCACGTCGGTCATCCTCCCGAGATAATCATTCAGAAAGTTAGAGAGGGCCTTCGCGTCCATTTTTTCGGAGAAGGACGTAAAGCTTCGAATGTCCGAGAATACGATCGTGAGATCGCGTTTTTCCCCGCCGACCGTGAGTTTGGAGGGGTCTTTCATAATAGAATCGATAATGCTTGGCGATACGTATTTCGCAAACGCGCCGCGGATGAACTTCTTGTTTCTTTCCTCCAGGATATACTTCACCGAGAAGGTAAGGACGAAAATCACGCAAAGCTCGATCAGTAGGATCGACGTGTTCCAATTGGAATTTTCCGAGAAGAGCAGTTTTTGATCGACATACGCACCGCCGCCCATGACGGCGACGAAGAGCACCAGCGCGGGAACGGATTCCAGTTTTTCCACTGAATACGCGAAAATCAAGGCTCCGATGCTCATGATGATCAGTAGCCAAACGGTTCCCGCACGACCTTCGCCGTGATGGAGCATGTCGCCCGCAAGCAAGTTATCCAGGATATTTGCGTGGCCTTCGACTCCGGGCGTAT
>CAZAKW010000297.1:0-1108 GCA_964485835.1 uncultured Bacteriovoracaceae bacterium | reverse complement strand
TTCGAATCAAAGGGGAATGCCCGCATCTCGAAAACGCCGACCGCAGTGACGCCGATGAGAACTACGGCGTCTTTCATCAAATCTTTTTTGGCGACGCTCGCGATCTGACGATTGACTTCGATTCGCACGTCGTCCTGCGGAGACATGATTTCCTTAGCTTTCACGTACTGAAAGCTTCCGGCGCCCCCGCGGAAGTTCACTTCCATCATCCCCAGCGGCGAAATGGGAATCGCGCGACCTGATTTTTTGAAACGAAGCGACTTCAGCGTCTGGCGTTCGTTCAGCTCCGCTTCGATTTCTTCGCCGAGCACGGCGCTGGCGGTCGCCAACGCGAGGGACGGGTAAAGATTCCCATCCGCTCCCATCATCACGAGTTGGGCGCGGCGGGCGTATCCGTCCGGGTCCGGATAGGTATTCAGAAAACCGGCGTGGTCAGAAGCGGCGTTGTACATCGGCAGGTTCGCGAGGAAGGTCGGGACGAAGATCAGGGGAATTTTCCGGAGGTCGAGCGGTCGGGCGAGCGCCAGATTCCGAATCGAAAATTTCGCCATCTCTTTCGGAGCGTGGGTCAGTCCGGGCTCGTCCACCGGGCAAAGAAGGGGATCGGCACCGTGGAAGGCCGGCTGACAATCTCGGGCTGCCATCCACCCCAGCGAGGTTCGACCGGAATTGAAGGCGAAGACCATCTCAAGATTGTGATCGGTTTCGAAGCTGTCGATGTTTTCGGAAAGATTCTTCTCTTTGAGGAAATTCGCCATCTGGGGGGATACGCGTCGGTCTCTCTCGGAAAATGTGATATCGAGAGCCACGAATTTGGCGCCGGCGTCGAAGATACTTTGCACCAAAGCGGCGGTTTTATCGCGGTGCCAGGGCCACCGTCCGACCTCTTCGATTGAGTCGTTGTCGACTTCGACGATCACGATGTTGTTTTTTGGGGGTTGGGAACCGCGTGCGGCGAATTTTAGGTTCGTGTGCTGTCCCGCGATCGTGACCAGCTTCGGGAATACCCGCTCTCTGAGAAAAGCGTTTTCAATTTTTCCCTGGATACCCGCCCCATGGATCCAATACGTCCAGGCGAATGCGGCTACGATCGGAATTTGAAAAAGCC
>CAZAKW010000296.1:0-3812 GCA_964485835.1 uncultured Bacteriovoracaceae bacterium | reverse complement strand
GCCAGTAATCCTTTACCGACAGTCCGTTTAGTCTAACGCTCCGCAAATCTCAACCAATCTTTTCATTTCCACTATTTAAGAAAGTCCATCAGCGTCGGCTGGATGAGCTTAGTTGAAGACTGCAGTGCGCTGCGAAAAACGGTTTCCTCCTTAGCAAGATCGCTTACGACTTGGGCCATATCCGCATCTTCAAGATGGGAGCCTAGTTGAGCATTCGTGATGTTTTGGCGCTCAAGCGACTGGGTCATCGTTTGAAGCCCGTTGACGCGGGAACCGATTTTCGCCCGCATGGACACGATTCGAGAGTGTATCTGATCAAAACGATCCAGTGTGTTCCGAATCGTGTCGGTGTCAGAAGTCAGAAGCCCGATCCGAAGATTTTGGAGCTCTTCAAAAACATTCACGTTCTCCGGCTGGGGTCCCGCAGGACTCTCCGTCGCCGCTCCTGCACCCGCCAGGCGTCCGTTAGCCGAATAGCTCGCCGGCGCGCGATTTCCAGCTCTGAGTTGAAGCTCCGGGGCCTCGCCCATATCAGCGGGACGGTTTTCGATCCCTGGCATCGTATTGAAGGCTTCGTTGCCGGGAATGTTCATTGCGATAAAAACATCGCGACCGACTTCAACCATCATCTGCCCGTCGTCGCCCGTATATTTTCCGTCGGGTGAGACCGGGGGACGATCCGTTTTATAACCCCCAAAAATATATCGGTCCGCGATTCGGCGGTTCGCGGCGCCCACCGCGCTTTGATAAAGCTGCGTGATTTCTTCGGCAACGGCGAGACGAGTCTCGTCATTTGCAGACGCCCCGCTGGCCTGTTGGATTGCGATTTCTTTCGCGCGCACCACGATATCGCCCAGCTCTGAAAGCGCACTTTCCGTATTATTGAGTTGAGCTTCCGCTAACTTTGCGTTGGTTAGAAATTGCTCGTTGTTCACTTTATCCGTCCGAATTTCGAGGATCTTTGACGAACCGACCGGATTATCCGACGGCGTATTGATTTTCTTCAATGTCGAAGCCTGCGTCTGGAGATTCTCCATCCGCCCCTTCGTTCGATTGATGGTCTCTTTCACTAGACCGAAATTAGTATTGTCACTGACGCGCATTTCCCATTACCGCCGTAAATTCAAAACCGTTTCCAAACATTGATCCGCAACCGAGATGACCTTCGCCGACGCATCGAAGGCGCGTTGAAATTGCAAAAGATTCGCCGTCTCCTCGTCCATCGACACGCCTGAAATTTGCTCACGCATTTTGTCGAGTTGCATCGTGATGTCCTTTTGTTGGACGAGCGAATTCCGATTCCGGCCGGCGACCACGCCGACGTCCGATACTAACCCATTGTAATACGCGTCGATCGTCGCGTTCCCACCGTCCATCACCCGCATGTTCTGGATCTGGGAAATAGCGACGGCGATTCGGTTGTCGCCCGCGGCGTCCACGGTCGCGGCGGCCGCGATTTGGTTTACGTCCGACGCCACCTCGTCGGATAGGCCCATGTACTGGGAAGCGCGTTCCTTGCCGCCCGGAAGCGTCTTGAAAAAATCCACGCCCTTGGTGCCGTAACGGGTGAAGCCTTCGCGGTGGACGGCATTGACGGAATCGGTGATCGTCGCCGCCATGTCGTCGAGGCGATTGAGGATCGAAGACAGGGTTTGATCACGCACCTCGAGAAGCGCGCCGAGCTTTCCACCTTTTAAAGCGTGGGTGATGTCGTTGCTGGCATTGCCCGTCGACCGGATCGCAAACGAGTTTTCGGGCTTTCCGCCGCTGTCGGCGGGGCTTCGGTAAACGACGAACTTTTCGGCGTTGGGGCCGTTCACAAGCGGGCCCACCCCTTTGATATCCACGTTGTACGCTCCGTCTTGATCGGCGTGGACGGAGACGTCGACGTAAGTTGCAAGCTTCTTCATCGCCATATCGCGCTGATCGCGCAGGTCGTTCGCGGGGGCTCCGGAAATTTCTTGGATCTTGATCTTTTGATTGAGATCGCGCACCTGGTCCGCAAGCGCGTTCGCTTCCGTCGTGAAGCCCTCGATACGAGCGTCGAGATGGTTTCTCACGTCTTCGACATGGCCACGGAGCCTACGAAAGTCGTTTGCCATCGCTTGGGTCGACTCCCGAACGCTTTGGCGCACGGCTTCGCTATCGGGCTCGTTGGCAAGTTTTCGGAAATCGTTAAAGAACTTGGAGACGAGGCGGTTCAATCCTTCCCCGCCCATCTCGTTGAAAACGTCTTCGGTTTGCTTAAGCGCCATGTCTTTCTCTTCCATGTGGGAGAGATCTCGAGCGGCCGCACGAATCTGTTTTTCAACGTAATGATCGTTGATTCGCTCCGTGCGGGCGAGCAGGGTGCCCTGTCCGATAAGATTTTTGGCGCCATGCGGAGTGGCGTTGTCCGCTTTCTGTTGGACGCGCTGGCGGGAAAACCCTTCGGTATTTGCATTGGAAATATTGTGGGACGTGGTCGCCATCTGGGCTTTCGCCGCGACCATCCCGCTTCTTCCCGTTTGCATGACGTTGGGTAATGCCATCGCCTTAGATTTCCTTCGCCCTTAGGCTTCCGTCGAAAGCATCCGGGCGCCCCCGGTTTGCGGCATTTTCTGGCCCTGATTCCCGTAAGTTTCGGTCGAAGGAACCGCTTCGCCGAGAACATTTCGCTTCATCTCGTTCACGTGTTTGAGCGACTTCTCGACGAACTCTCGGTTCGAATCGTTCATCTTTTTCGCCCGCTCGATCAGCATGACGAGCGCGGTGAACGCGCTTCGGAAGCTCTCGGCGCGCTTGGCATCGACCGGTTCGATTTCCTGGACGATAAAAGTCAAAGTGAGGTCCGCCAGCGGTCGCTTCCACTCCATCGCGAGCAGCGTCGAGATTCGAATCCGCTCGCCTTCGGCCTGACGGATCGTTTCGATGATCAAGCTCTTCGCATAAGTATGCTCGGTAATTTGCTTTACGTCGGCGGCAACGAACGCTTCTCGTTCGAATTTGCAAACATCGTAGAGCTGCCGATGGAGCCCAAGCATCCGCTGGAGGCAGGTGTAAAGTTGCTCCAGCAGTGGGGTCGTAGTCGATGTGAGAGGTTGCATGGACACGTGAATCCTCCTGATCCCGTTTCCTACCCAGAAACTGGCGGGGTCGTCCTGACCGTCGCCTTAGAAAGCGATGACAAAATTAAAAAGCGGCGTGCTCCTTGAGCATTTTATCGGCGATGGCATCGGCGTCGACTTTGTAACTGCCGTCCGCGATGCGCGCTTTCAGAGCGGCGATTCGCTCTTCGCGAACATCGGGAGAAGACTTGGCGACCGCGTGGGCCTTCGCAAGTTCTTTGCCTTTGTCGGAGATTTCCGCACGAGCGGGCGAGGAGCCTTGGCTCTTCGCCATTTGTTCGATTTGCTTTGCACGATCGGTCTTCGCCGTCTGTTCGGACTTCTTCAGTCCTTCCGTCTGGGTGTTCTGGATCGTAGGGCTCGCGCCTGGATTAACTCGCATCGGTACCTCCTGTACTGCTGTCTATACTACTTCCGGTACTCATTCCAGGAGTGCCGGCCTGATTACGGTCAGGACCGTGGTTTTGCGCGGGGGCCGCAACTGGCTTCGTTCTTCCGTTGAGCGGAGCCTGATTACTATTGTAGCCACGCTGTTCCAGATGCGCAATGATCTGATCGGCCAATCCGATCGAGTTTGTCCGGGCCGCGTTTTGGGCGACCTCCGAATCCAGCATGCTCCGGTAAATCTTTGTCGCCGAGTTCTCTAGACTCAACTCCGAGGATTCCACGGTTCCCCGCATCGCCTGCATCATCGTATTGACGAAC
>CAZAKW010000295.1:0-3828 GCA_964485835.1 uncultured Bacteriovoracaceae bacterium | reverse complement strand
CCGGCGCTTGACTTTGTGTTCAATAGCGAGATTGAAGTGCTTCGCGCGCAGACCTACTTGTCGTTATGTCTCTACGAAGATACCGAGAAGTCGATCCAGGATTTTCATAATCGTTACGGTGAGATAGGCCGGGAAGTGAAACGGTTTGTTGAAGCGAGCGGGGGCAATCTCGATCGGTTTTACCAGCTCGGTGCGAGTACGTTAAAAGATCCGCGCGATACGAAAGACCCAGTCGGTCGTCTGGCCAATCGATTTGTGCGCGGCCCTTATTTTGTCGACCTCGTTGCCCAGGATGCTTCGCTTGAGAAAGAGCGGGGCGTGATCCAATCGTTCGCTCGGATGACCGGAACGAGTCCGAACTCGGGCTTTGTCGCGTTTCTCACCGAAGCCCTCAAGTGGCGTCGCAAGACCATACGGCAGCTCGGGGGGGCTTACGTAAAGAACTCCTTGATCGACCACCATTCGGTACTGGTCGCGGACTTCGAAAAGATCTCCTTCATCCGCCTCGAAATGCTTTCGCGGGCGAAGGATAAATTGATCCGAAAAACCCAGAACGCGACGGCGGAAGACTCCGAACGGTCGCGGGGAGTGGTCCGTCCGATTCGGAAGGACAACCAGATGTTTTGGACGTTTAACGGTGAGTTTTGGAACGACGAATTAGGAGATTACATCTTTGGGCTTGAATCCGAATGCGGCAAGTAGACTTCGCGTCGCGCTAATTGCGGCGATTTCCGCGCTCGCGCTCGACGCGATGACGCTTTCGCGCGCGTACGCTTACCCGGCGGCGGAAATGGCAAGCCTGCGCTCGGCAGACGAGAATAAAATTCGTTCTCTGCGCAGCGAGGAAATTAAGGAGATCAAACGCGCGTTAGGACGTCGTCTTCCGACGAACCGCAAGGCGGATCTCTACGTTCGTTTGGCCGAAACTTACCTCGAAGCCTACCGGGCGGAGTTTCTGAACGAAGGACGCGTCCACGAAAAGCGCCTCGCCGACGGTCAGGCCGAAAAGTTCATCGATCGCTCGAATTCTAAACCTTTGTTGCGGCTCGGGATCCGGGCTTGCGAAGAGGTTCTTCGTCTTGGGATCCGCCATCCGAAGCTCGACCAGATTTATTATTTCTTGGGCGTCTATTACGACGAGCTCGAAGACGAAAAAAACTCCATCCGCTATTTCCGCGAGTTGACCCAGAAGTTCCCGAATTCCCCGTACGTCGGGGAGGCCTATCGCGCGGTCGCGGAATCCTTTTTCCAGCAGAACAAATATCCCGAATCGCTACGCTATTACGAACTCGCTCTCCCTCGCTATCAAGGGAATGCATTGCCGAGGCTTTTGCAGAAGAAAGCTTGGTCGCATTACCGGATGAAGCAGTACGACCGCGCGGTGAGTACGATGAAACGGGCCATCGCCGAATCGGCCAAGGATGATCGATTCTTGAATCTGCGCGACGAGGCTCTGCGGGACATGGCCGTTTTCATGACCGAAGCCGGGCAAGTCGAGGAAGCGATCGCCTATTTCCGCCAGGTCGGCGGGGACAAGGATTTTTATCCGCGAACCCTTGAGCGGCTAGGTGCTCAGTACGAGCGAAACGCGGAGATGGCCAAGGCCATCCACGTCTACGAATCGCTGTTGAAAACCGCCGGCGAGGAAGAAGACGAAGCGACGTTCCGCGTGCGGGTGAAGCTCTTCGAACTCGATTTGCGCCGTGGCCAGTACGCCCAGGCGCTGAAGCGCCTCCCCGCGGGAAAGATTCCGAAGGCGGGCGAGGACGACGAGACCGAAATCGCGGCCAAAAACTTGCGTATTCTCGTCCGTAAGACGGCGGTGGACGCCCACGAGAATTTCCGCAAGACCCAGAACAAAAACTCCCTCGCGGTCGCGGAGAATTTTTACACCGTCTATCTCACGCGTTTTCTCGCTCAGGACGACGACAAGAAGGAGACCCCGGAGATCCAGATGTACCTCGCGGAGGTCAAGCGCGATCAGGGCAAACCCCAGGACGCCGCTTCGCTTTACAAACAAGTGATCCGGTCTAAAGACGATCGGTACGCGAAGCAAGCAGCGGCCTTTTGGATGGCGTCGCTGGGCGAGACGATCGATAAAACGAAGAAAACCGCGCGGCCCGAGGAAATGGCGGCCTACGAAAAAGACTTCATCGAGGCGTCGGATTACGTCGCGGATAACTTCGGCGACAAAGTCGAAGGACTCCAGGCGCGCTTGAACGTGATCGTCGCGATCGCGGGCCAGCCCGCGCGCCACAAGGACGCCGAAAAGCGGATCGAAAAGCTGATCAAGATGTCGCCCGGATCAAAACAGGCGCTGACCGCGGCTCGTCTTCGGGTGCAGATGGCTGCCGATCGGCTACCGAAGAAGCCCGAGGACGTGCAAGGGTCAAAGCAGGCCGGCGAGCTTCTTGATGTGATCGGCGAGATTCGCGGCAACCGCGAGTTGATGGATGCGGACGCTAAACTTCAAAAAGGCGAGCTCGCGAAACTCCTGGAATCGGAAGAGGCCGGGATCAAAGTCGGGATGCTTGCGGGGAAAGTGCGTTCGAAAGATTTCGCTTCCGCGGCGAAAGGTTACGAGGATCTTGCGATTGCCGAACCGAAGCGGGAGTTCTCCGAAAAAGCCTTCAACGAGGCGGTCGTAAACTACGTCCGTGTCCAGGATTACGATTCGGCCACCCGCACGATTTCGAAGTGGGTGACGAAGTACAAGGATTCCAAGGCCGCGATCGATTCGCTTCGAGACGTGGCCACGAACGCGATTATCACCGGCGCGTTCGAAAAGGCCGGGGCCCTCTTCCGGATCTTGGGCAAGCGCGGCGACGCGAATTCGCTCGAGGTCGCCGGACGCCTTTTCGAGGGTTCGGGCAATCTGACGGAAGCGGCCGAAGATTTCAAAACCTACTTGGAGAAATTCAAGTCGGCCACGAACCGAGGGCAGGTCGCGCTCTCTCTTTCCCACTGGTACGATTATTCGAAGAACGATCCCGAGACGATCCGATACCTTCGTCTTTGCTTTAGCGAAGAGACGGACGCGACCGCGGAATGCGGAGCGCGGTTGGCCGATAAGTACACTCGGCTTGAGAATCCATCGGCTGCGAATCGCTACTACGCCGCCGTCGCCGCTCGGGCCGCGAAAGGCCGTGGAAAAAAAGGAATCGATCGGTCCCCTTGGGTCGGATACGCGCGTTTCCAGCTTGCGACGATGATCGAACGGGATTCACGGATGGCGAAGCTCGCCCTGCCGGACGATAAACTCAAGCAGGGCCTGGAAGCCCGCTTGAAGTTTCTCGAGAAGCTGAATAAGTCCTACCAGGAAGTCGTCGCGGCCTCCGGTCCGTGGGCGGTGGCGGCGCTCGATCGACTGGCGAATTGGGTTGTGGGCTTTGCGAACGAAGTCGACCAGATCGAGCCGCCTGCGGGCGCCACTCCGGCTTCCGTGGAAGGGTTTCGAAAAGGGCTTCGTTCGGTCAGCGATCCGCTCCGGGCAAAAGCCGTGGAGACCTGGAAGTCGGCTTATCGCCAAGCCGTCGATCAAGAATTGCTTTCGCCAGTGCTTCCCGAAATTGGCGACCGCCTGGCCGACGCCGGCGTGAATTTCCCGGGTCGCGCCCAGGGGTTTCGCGATAAGTACCGGTTGAGCGGTCAGCCCGCCGATGGCGGAAAAGAGGGTCGTGCTTCGGCGTTTGAACGCGTCCGTCGTCAGTTGACGGAAAACGCCAAGGATCCGATTTCCTGGATCGATTACGGCAATCTGCTTTGGGGCGAAGGAAAACCCTTGGTGGCGAAAATCGCTTACGAACGCGCGCGTCTACTGAACCCGAA
>CAZAKW010000294.1:0-3832 GCA_964485835.1 uncultured Bacteriovoracaceae bacterium | reverse complement strand
CTGCTGATGCCTTACCGAGGGGTACATGTAACCTACGCCTGCCCGCGAGGATTCGAGCCCAACGCGTTCATCGTGAAGAACGCGAAGGCCCGGGCGAAAGAAGGCACCGGTTCGATTACGGCGTTCAAGAATCCTAAGTCCGCGGTCGAGGGGGCCGATGCGATCTATACCGACGTCTGGGCGTCGATGGGGCAAGAAGACGAAGAGCTTGAGCGCGAAAAACTTTTCAAAGACTACCAACTGAACGCGGAGCTTTTCGGGGCCGCAAAACCGTCGGCGCTTGTCATGCACTGCATGCCGATGGTGCGTGGTAAAGAGATCACCGAAGAGATGGCCAACCATCCGAACTCGATGATTTACCGCCAAGCCGAGAACCGCATGCACGCTCAAAAGGCGCTTCTGCTCGGATTGATGGCGGGACGCTGAACGGGCCTGGCCCAAACGGAGGAAACGATGGATCGACTGCAAATCCTGAAAGACATCCTCTACGCGGGGTCCGCTTCGACCCAAGACGAAATTCGCGAAGCGCTCGAGAAACGAAAATTCTCGGTCACCCAATCGACGGTATCGCGGGATTTAAAGCGAGTGGGTGCAATCAAGACGATCGATGCGGACGGACGAACGGTCTACCGACTGGGCGAAGAGATGATGAACGCTCCGGTGCCGTTTCCAGTCGCAAACTCGATGAACGAACTCGTTTCTGAGATCGAATCCAATGGGATGATGATCGTGATCCATACTTCGCCTGGTTCCGCCTCGCTCGTCGCGCGCCATATCGACGCCCAGATGGCGGACGAAGTCTTAGGAACCATCGCGGGAGACGACACTATTTTTGTCGCGCCGTCGGACGTCCGAAAAACAAACGCGACGTTGCTATCGATTCGCCGCCGATTACTTGGAACCGAATGAAACTCGGTCGGTAAAGATCACATAGTCCGCGACTGGCCCGAAGCGTGGATGGTTCAAGACCGTCTTCCAGTCGTCTTCGTCCCCGGGGTCCGCGACTTCAATCAATACGCTCCGCTGGTGGCCCGCGCGTTCCTCGATACGCTTCCACACTCCGTCGAAGTACCGGGAGTGAAACCCACCGATCACGAGAAAAAGCGAAGGGGTCGGACGATGTTCGGTCACGTGATATGCAGCCACGTCGTCGACCAGGCATTGGGAGATAAAATAATTCTCGATCGTCCGAGGGTCGCCATGTCCTCCGGCGGCCTCCAAGAAGCGTTCGCGGTAGCTGGCGCCTCCCATCACGAAATCCGGCGGAAGATGGACGGGGTCCAGAGCCGCAAGCCCCCCCTCTACGACCGGCGCTTTTTCAGCGCGCGATAAATTAGTGGCCATGACTTCCGCCCGCGCAGATTTCGCCGCTTCAATCAGCGGCAGATAGGTTAACTCTGGATTCTTTACGCCGAACATCGCTTGAAGAAACTCAGTCCCGGTCGTCTCGTCGACCAGGTACCGGTGATAAACATTTTCAAGCTTTCCGCGCTCGCTCCAATTCCAAAACTCCCACGCTAGCGTCGTTCGTCCGGGACGCCCACCCGCATAATCAGCGAAAAGCCGGGCCTCCGCGTTTTGGATCGACGGGGTCGAATGTTTCTCCCCGACCACGACCGTTTCGGCATCCGCGAGCCGAGCAAGCAACTCGGTCCGTGGGATTTCCCGTAACGTACGAACGTCGACGATTTGCTCGTGCGCACAGGCGGTGGAGACGGAAAAAAGCGCGAGCAACGGAACGAAAAAACGAGTTCTCATACCTCTTGCCTATCGCTCGAGGCGCGGTTTGTCCCTGGCTTTTCAAGGAGCCGCGAACTCCGGCCTATTTTGACGCATATCGCTAAATTTATGGGGATCGCCATTCCTCGCGAACCGGCTTTCGCTTTTTAAGTCAGAATCAGATAGGGTGCGGACCCATGACCGCCAAGACCGCCGAGAACCTCCCTTCCGAAGACTCCCTTTCCGTCGAAGCGTCGATTCGACCCCGTGATAACAGCCGATTCGTACTCATTTTTCAACATCCGCAAGAACCGGATAAAGCGCTCGGTACCGCTCGTATCGCCCACCTCGCGCTCAAGAATTCCGTATTGAAGACCACGCTGTCTGCTCCTAACCTCAAGAAAGCAATCGGGGTAGAGGACGCGATTCCCGCAAAATGGGGAGTTCTCTATTTAGGTTCCGGAATTAAAGACGGGGCCGACCCCCGTTCCGGATTCATCAAGCCTGGACTCTATCCGGTTAAAAAAGACGGCACGGCAGTTCCTCCGACCGACGCGAAACGTATGCTCGACGGACTTGAAGGAATTATTCTGCTCGACGGAACGTGGAGCCAAGCTAAGACGCTTTGGTGGAGAAACTCCTGGCTACTCAAGTGTCGACGTCTCGTTCTGATTCCAAAACGTAAATCCTTGTATGGAGATCTCCGGAAAGAGCCAAGGCGCGAATGCCTTTCGACGATTGAGACGGTGGCGGAAGCCCTGGACGCGCTCGGCGAAGACCCGGCTACGGGCGAACATTTGCGCGCGCTGTTCTCGGAGCTCCTCGCAAAGTACCGCGCTACGAAGCCTGGAAAAAAACCCGGCGGAAAAACGCTCGGCGCGCGGCGGCCGGGCCGGCGTGGAAATTCAGGCGCGAAGAAACGCACGACCAAAGCAAAGGCAGACTCTCCTTCCGCTTAGCCCCGCTCAGCACTTAATGGCAGTCGGCGGCCGGCTCCGGTGCAGGAACCACGACCGGAGGCGGAACCGTCGGACTCGGCATCGGCGAACCCGCCGCGCGAATCTCGATGTCCGCGCACGAGTAATAAAGCGAGGGCGGGTTATTCTCCGTCATGTATTGGATCATCTGGATCGTGCAGCCCGTACAGGGAGTATTCGGCACCGTGATCGTCACGTTGTATTGGTTTCGGTCTCCCGTATCGAGCACGTTTGGAACCCAAATATTCTGATCGAATCCCGCGTCGTTCGCCGGAGAAAAAGCGATCCGGTAGTACCCCGGATGGTTGACCGTTTCTTCCCATTGCAAAGTCAGTTGCTGTCCTGCCTCCAGCACCGTCGGGCTTGCCGTGCGGGCGACGTTTCCGCAAGGACCCGATTTCAAACCCGCGCTGGTGTTGCGCGGAGGAGTCGTTCCCTGGAGTCGAAACCGAGCGTGGGCGAACGCGTCTGACGACAGCAGGCTTGCGATCGCGATTCCTAGCATGCCGAATTGGAACCTAGTCTGCTTTTTCATTGAACCCCCGCTTCCTTAACTGACGCGATTCGCGGCGCAAGCGACGCGCACTCCGCGACCGAACGGCCTAGCGTTTCCGAAAGGGATTCGCCGTTGCCTACGGCGATATGAAGGTCCCCGTCTTTCAACACTTCGTGGTGACAAACGTATTCCGAACGATTGTATTCTCCGCCGGGCAGGCTCGCCGCCGGGTCCGAGTCGGGAGAAACCGAGGCGTCGCGAGTATTATAGGTTTGTCTCGCAACGCCCAGACAAAAAGCCCCACCCAGCTCCGCTAGTTTTCCGCATTCACGCTCGTTTGAGCGACCATCGGATGCCGTCGGACTGAAGACCCTGACGTGGCAGCGGTAGTTCCGGATGTTTCCGCAAAACTCCCGATCCACTTCAACGGCCTGGCTCGCTAAACGACGACCAATGTTTTTTACCGCGGCCGAATTCGGAAGGGGGCAATTCTGGGAAAGGGCGGCGCTGGTCTTGGAAAGAAGCGAGGAGTTCTCAACACATCCGGATACGACCGCCGCGAGACCGATACTCGCCGCGCCGATGCGAGCGAACCCTAATCGAAGAAATAGTTTCATAACCCCCCCCGGGAAACACGCCT
>CAZAKW010000293.1:0-3838 GCA_964485835.1 uncultured Bacteriovoracaceae bacterium | reverse complement strand
CGGAGCTTTCGGGATTTACCGATTATTTTCTGATCTGCAGCGGAACTTCGGATCGCCAAGTTCAAGCGATCGGCGAAGCAGTGTCGAACGCGATGGATGTTCAAGGTTTCGAACTTTACTCGGCCGAAGGGTTTCAAGAAGGCCGCTGGGTATTGATGGATTTCGGCGACGTGATCGTCCACGTCTTTTTGGACGCGCTTCGCGATTACTACGATCTCGAAAATCTCTGGAAAGAAGCCCCAAAAGTGCAAATTCCGGAAGAGTTTTACGGGCAAGGCGCCACGCGCCTCAACTAGGCCGGCCCGCGGCCCTAGCCTATCCATGAAGCTTTACCTCGTCGCCTTCGGAAAACTCAGAACGCCCGGGCTACGCGAAGCGGTTGATTATTATGTCCGGAACACCGGCGCCTTTTGTTCGATCCAAGAAATCGAGCTGAAGGCTGTTTCCGTTCCCGATAAATCCCCCTCGACGCGCGCGCTAGTTCAAGCGAAGGAAAGCGAGATTCTTCACAGTAAACTCGCTTCGATTCTCTCTTCCCGAGGTGTGTATTTCGCGCTCGATGAAAGAGGATCGGCAAAGTCGACGCTCGGTTGGGCAGAGACGTTTAAAAAGCTCGAATCCAGCTCGATTCCCGAGATCGCCTTTTGCATTGGAAGTTCGTTGGGATTTGCTGAATCGGTGAGGACCCAGGCGCGGGAACTCTTTTCCCTAGGGCCCCAGACGCTGTCCCACGAAATAACTCGACTCGTCATTGCGGAGCAACTCTACCGATCTTTTTCCGTACTCCGAGGACATCCTTACCACCACGAGGGATAGGTTCGATCTGGGCCAAATTCGACCGCCAATGTCACAATTCTGACGCTGACCTAGCCATCATTGGGGGTTATTATTAGCATAGGTTCCAGGAGGAGCCCCTCTATGGATAGAGCTTCCAGAACCCTCATCGCTTTTTCCGTCGTCGTGGGATTCACCAGCTGCACGACGCTTACGCCCCGATCACCCGCGAGCAAAGGGCTTTCTGCGTCGAAGACAAACGAAGCCGAACCCCGCGTCGTTGTCATAAAAACACCCCGGAAGCCTACTCCCGATCCGATGGTCGAAGCTTTCCGCTGTTCGATGCAAGCCGGCTCCCAACTCCATCTCGGGCTCCGGGTTTATTCGAGTCTCGATGGCAAGGAGAACTCCGTCCTCTACGGTCCGGAACGCCTAGACCTTCCTCCGAATCCCTACGACCACCAGCTTTATGTCGGCGTGAGCGCGGTCGTGGCGGGTGCGAACGACGGAACCCATGTAACCTTTAAGCATCCTCGCATCGCCATCCAAATTGCGGTGAATCATAACGCCGATGCCTCCACGCCGCTCGAAGCAGTCTTCACGGACGAAGGCTCCGGTGCACGCCAGATCAAGGGCTATTGTACGCTCGTTTCTAAAGTCGCCTACTTCGCCTTGAAGTGAATTAAGCCTCCATTGACATGGGTGTTTGCGGTAGAGTCGGGCCATGTCCGCCTCCCCACGCGCCCTCCTTATGGTCCTCGACGGGTTTGGAATCGGAAAAGATTCGCCATTCAACGCGATCGCGAACGCCCGTAAACCTTTTTTAAACGAACTTCTGGCAAAGTATCCCCACTCCCAATTACTCACCCACGGCGAGGCGGTAGGTTTACCCGAAGGCATCATGGGCAACAGCGAAGTCGGCCATATGACGATGGGCGCGGGGCGGGTAATCTATCAAGATTTGACCCGGATTTCGAAAGAGATTCGCAGCGGTGAATTCTTCAAGCTTCCCACCCTTCGCAAGACCTTCGAAGCGGCCGCAAACTCGTCGGGCCACCTCCACTTGATGGGTCTTCTTTCCGACGGGGGTGTCCACTCGCACATCGAGCACCTCGAAGGATGCTTGACCCTCGCTTTAGAGATGAAAATTCCGCGGGTCACCGTGCATGCTTTCCTCGACGGGCGAGACACTCCCCCGAACTCTTCGCCGAAATATATCGAGCGACTCTTGAACCATCCGATTTTTCAGACGGAAACCGCTTCGTCATCGGGCGTTCGGGCGCAGATCGGATCCGTTTCTGGACGGTACTACGCCATGGACCGGGACCAACGCTGGGACCGCGTGCAACTCGCCTGGAACGCCTTAACCGGCCAAACCGGCGCGGTCGAGCGGACCGCACTTGAAGTGATCTCGGCTTCCTACGCGGCGAAGAAAAACGACGAATTCGTCGAACCGACTTTGCTCTTCACGGACGCAGCGATCCGCGACGGCGACGCCGTTTTCTTTTTCAATTACCGTTCGGACCGTGCAAGAGAGATCACAGCGGCGTTCATTCAAACCGAGTTCGAAGGATTTCCCCGCGGAACGCGCCCGAAACTCTCGGCTTTCGCCGGCATGACGACTTACGATAAAAACGTCCCGGCGCCCGTCGTCTACGGTCCGCAAAATCTCGCCAATCTCTTCGGCGAGTGGTTATCGAAAGAAAAACGCTCCCAAGTTCGTCTCGCGGAAACCGAGAAATACGCGCACGTAACGTTCTTTTTCAACGGCGGACGCGAGATCGCTTACGACGGCGAGAAACGGATTCTGATCCCGTCGGCCAAGGAGGTCGCGACTTACGACCTGAAGCCGGAGATGAGCGCGTTTGAGATCGCGGCGGCGGCCGAAAAATCGATCTTTGAAGATGCCCCGGACTTTCTCCTGATGAATTTTGCCAACGCCGACATGGTTGGGCATTCCGGAAATTACGAAGCCACCGTACGGGCGATCGAAGCGCTGGATGCTTGTATCGCCCGGGTCGTGGGCGCGGCGGAGAAAAACGGCTACCACACCCTGATCACCGCGGATCACGGCAATGCCGAAGAGATGTGCGACGAATCCGGCCACCACCACACCCAACACACGTTGAATCCGGTTCCCGCGATCTGGATCGAGCCAAATTCCTCGGTCGCACCGAAAGCCTCGCGACGCGCGTTAAACGACGGCAGCTTGCGGGACGTGATGCCCACGCTTTGCGAATTGATGGGACTTCCTTTGCCTCCGGAAGTCACCGGTACGTCACTTTTGAAATAACGAATGCGAAAGACCCATGATCACCATTCCTGATTTTCCGAAATCGAAAAAGTTGAAGTCCATCGCCGTTCTCACCAGCGGCGGCGATGCTCCCGGGATGAATGCCGCCGTTCGCGCGGTGGTTCGCTACGCGATCGCCGGAGGGGCGACCGTCCACGGAGTGATGAAAGGCTACAGTGGCCTCCTCGAGGGGCAGATCGAACCGATGAGGCTTTCGAGCGTCGCCAACATCATCCAGCGTGGCGGTACGATCCTAAAAACCGATCGATGCCCGGCGTTCCATAAACGCGCAGTTCGGAGAGAGGCCGCCGAAACACTTCGCGCACGCGGCATCGAGGGCCTGGTCGTGATCGGCGGAGACGGCTCTTTTACCGGTGCGTCGCTTCTAGAAAAAGAAACAGGCTTTCCGACGATCGGCGTACCCGGAACGATCGATAACGACATTGCCGGCACCGAAGATACGATCGGGTTTGATACCGCGGTGAATACGTCGATCGATGCGATTGACCGGATTCGCGATACCGCTAGCAGCCACGACCGTCTCTTTCTCGTGGAAGTCATGGGACGAAATTCCGGTTTTATCGCGCTCTCCACCGGCATCGGCGGCGGCGCCGAAACGGTGGTCGTTCCCGAAGCGAAGCTGACCCTCGGAAAAATCGAGAGCACGATCCTGCGCGGGATGAACCGTGGGAAATCCTCCTCAATCATCGTCGTTGCCGAGGGACCCAAGCCAGGGCTGGCGATCCGCTTAGCCGCGGGACTGGCGGCGAA
>CAZAKW010000292.1:0-3843 GCA_964485835.1 uncultured Bacteriovoracaceae bacterium | reverse complement strand
TTTTCATTCCCACGCCCCATTTCGTCCCAATAATTACGTGCAAGCTCCATCTTCACCGGCACGGGCATCCGCAACTGGGTGAGTGCGACTAAATCGTCAAATCCGGCCTCTCCAGCCACTTCCTGACCGATAAACCAGCGCATCTGATCAAACGTCGCTTCTTCCGCAAGCCATGGAAAGAGAGGGTCTTTTTGTCCGGGCCCCGCTTCCTTCAGGTTCTCAAACCATTTTACAAAGTCGGCGGCATTCTCGGGGGCTTCGCTCGCTTTCATCGCGATTTCCGCACGCGCGTGTTTAAGAAAATCACGCTCGATTTTCCGCGATGCGAATTCCTTGGAAAGAGTCGTATCGCCGTCATCCAGATCGTGGGACGGACTGAGTCGCTGGCGATTAAAAATCGTTAAAGCTTGGTGATCGTAGGTCGTTGCAAGTGCAGACATGCCCTTCCGTAGAGCAAAATCAAAACCAATCCCTAACTGGGGTCAATTGCCGCAATCCGTTCGTCTAGAATGCGAAATAGGGGGTTAGCCGCACCGATTAATGGCGTTGAGATCTTCGAACGACGCCTTGAGCCGTTTGATGAAGTTTTCCTCGCCCTTACGAAGCCAGACGCGGGGGTCGTAGTATTTCTTATTCGGGGCTTCGACACCTTCCGGATTGCCAAGCTGGGCCTGAAGATATCCTTTTTTATCCTCGTAGAAGTCCTTCACCCCTTCCCACATCGCCCACTGCATATCGGTATCGATGTTCATTTTCACGGCGCCGTACTCAAGCGTCTCGCGAATTTCTTCCGTGGTCGACCCCGACCCACCGTGGAAAACGAAGTTCACCGGCTTCTTGCCCGTCTTGAATTTCGCTTCGATGTATTCCTGCGAATTTTTCAAGATTACCGGAGTCAGCTTGACGTTACCGGGTTTATAGACGCCGTGTACGTTTCCAAACGACGCAGCGATCGTGAACCCTTGACCAACCGCCTTGAGTCGCTCGTAGGCATATGCGACGTCTTCCGGTTGCGTGTAAAGCTTCGAGTTATCGATATGGGTGTTGTCGACGCCGTCTTCCTCGCCCCCCGTCACCCCGAGTTCAATTTCAATCGACGTTTCGAATGTCTGCATCCGTTTGAGGTAGTTCGCCGAAATCTCGACGTTCTCTTCGATTGATTCTTCCGAAAGATCGAGCATGTGCGAAGAAAAAAGCGGGCGTTTGTGGGCGCGGTAGTAGTTTTCCCCATGGACCAGCATCCCATCAATCCAGGGCAGAAGCTTCTTCGCCGCGTGGTCGGTGTGCACCACCACCGGAACGCCGTAGTGTTCGGCCATCAAGTGAATATGCTGCGCCCCGCTCACCGACCCAAGTACTGCCGCACCGTCATTCTCCAGCTTAAGCCCCTTACCCGCGTAAAATTGTCCGCCGCCGTTTGAGAATTGGATGATGACCGGAGAATTGACGTGCTTGGCCGTTTCCAAAACCGCATTGACCGAGTTGGTACCGACGACATTCACCGCCGGCAACGCGAACCGATTTTCCTTAGCGTATTGATACAAATCTTGGAGCGCTTTTCCGAATACGATTCCCGGTTTCAATTTCATACTAAAATTCCTACCTCAATATCCGGAGTGGTGTCGAGTCCCGCCCGGTAAGCGATGAAAATTCGGTCCCGCTCCGACTGGGGGACCGGGTAGCTTGTCCATGCGACCTGACGACAGGCTTCCCGGAGGCGCACGATCTCGTGCCGCCAGAAACGGCGGATCGCGTAAAGAGATGCCTGGGTTTCTTTCGCGCGCGCGCGCGCGCTCGGCCGCTCGAGTAGCGTTAAAGACAACGCCTCGATCGCGCCAAAATCAGATCCCCGGAAAAACTGTTCAAATCGCTCAGCCCATTCCGGATCCACTTGTCGGAAAGCATAAAGGTAATTCCTTCCACGCGTGGAAGGTTTAAATCCGCATTTTAAGAGTTGTCGCGAGCTCACGGGGTGGCCCACGCACCGTAAAAGTTCGGTCAGTGCGAAAAACCCTTCTTTGGTGCGCTCTCGGGAACGAAACGCGCCGTGAAGGCTGAATTCGGGATAGTCCGTAGGAGTGGTTGTGTAGCAGAGATAGAGAACCCCCTCGCGCATGAAGACCCCAAGCATCGGATAGAGAAACGAAAAGGCCCCCGAGACGTTCCATTTCGGGCGATGCGTCTGGATCCACCGATTCTCCGAGAGCAAGGCGTCAGCTTCGGTAGCGCAGATCTCATGCTCAAGGCGTCGTGCCTCGCTCAGAATTTTCCGCATTTTGGCATGCCGTCGTGAGCGTTTGACGTTGCGGTACTGGCCGATTCGGCGGCGGAGATTCTTCGCTTTTCCAACGTAGATCAACTTCCCTTCTTCATCAAAGAAGCGGTAGATCCCGGGTAGATCCGGCAATGTCCCAAATAGCGTTTTTCCGAACTTTCGGTCGAATGAACTCATGCAAGCGTCTCGGAGCAAGAAGATCTCCCCTCAGCATAGGGCTGGTGACACATTCTTGCCACTCCCTTTCTCTAGACTCCGTTCTTGTCCCAACCCGAATGGCCTTTGCTTTGCACACTTATGGGTACCCAGGGACCCATCGCGGACGCACGCCGCGTAAAAAAACCGAGTGTCCCTCGGATTCAAGGAGTCCGATCTGGCGAACCCGGCAGACGAATTAAAGTTCAGCGAGGAAAGATTTCGGATCCTCGTTGATTCGGTTCGAGACTACGCGATCTTTATGCTGGATCCCGCGGGTCACATCACGACCTGGAATCAAGGGGCGCGTAACATCACGGGATATGAGTCCCATGAAATCATCGGAAAGCCTGTCTCGATTTTCTATTCCCATCAAGACGCCGGTTGGAAGACCCCCGCCGCTGAGCTCGAAGCGGCTAAGAACGAAGGCCGTTTCGAAGAGGAAGGATGGCGGGTCCGAAAAGATGGCTCCCTGTTCTGGGCGAACGTCACGCTAACCCCTCTCCGAAACGACGACGGCAGTTTTATCGGTTTTGCCGAGGTCGTGCGCGTGCTCACGGAGCGCAAGTCTGCCGAGAACTCCTTGCGTGAGGCGAATCTTGAGCTTGAAGCGCGTACGGAAGAACTCCAAAAGTCCCAACTCTTTTTGGATTCGATGATCGAAGAGCTGCCGCACATGGTGTTCGTGAAGGACGCGGAAAATCTCCGCTTCGTGCGATTTAATAAAGCGGGCGAAGAATTGCTCGGCTACCCCCGTTCGGACCTGCTCGGAAAAAACGACTTCGACTTTTTCCCTTTCGATCAGGCAGAAGCTTTCACCGCGCATGACCGCGTCGTTCTTTCCGGCAGCAAGGTCGTGGATATTCCCGAGGAGAGGATCCACACTCGATTCTTGGGCGAGCGAATTCTCCATACTCGAAAGATCCCGATTTTCGGGCCCAGCGGAGAAGCCGAGTATCTTCTCGGCGTCTCCGAAGACATCACCGAATGGAAGGCCGCGGAAGCCGCACGAGAGCAAGCGATACGGGAACAGGCAGCTTTAGCTGAGCGGGAGACGGCGGCGCAACGGACGGCATTTCTCGCAGAAGCGAGTACGCTCCTAGCGTCCACTTTTGATTATCAGGCGGCGTTCACAAAAATCGCCGGCTTGACTTTACCGCTCCTCGGGGATTGGTGCACGATTTCCTTGTTTGATGGCGACGGAAAAATTCGGCGGGTCGCCGCTCTTCACTCCGACCCGTCCAAACAAGCGGCGCTCGACCGACTGAACGAGCTCTACCCTCCATCCGCGGACCGGGAGGGCCGGATCGAAGCGGTAGCCCACACCGGCCGCCCCCTCTTGACGCCCGATGTGTCCGACGAAGATCTGCGCC
>CAZAKW010000291.1:0-3853 GCA_964485835.1 uncultured Bacteriovoracaceae bacterium | reverse complement strand
CCGGGCGCGCTGGTAATCTCGGCCGAAGGCGGTGAGTTGCGCGCGGTAGTCGCCGGTTTTCAGATCGGCGCCGATTTCAACCGATCGAACATTCTCGGTCTTCAGCCCGGCGTTGGGCAAAATCACGTACGTGGACGAGGGGGGGATAAACTGGACGTTTTCGTAGTAGCGATCGAGGAGCGAGGGAAAGCGTTGATGGTATCCAGCGCGTGCGAATTTTCCGAGACGTCCGCCCAATGCGTCTGACTCGTGGCGTCCGCCGAGCGTGGCGTAAGGACGCGTCCCAATACGAGTGACGTGCGTTCCGCCGACCGTGGGTTCAAGCAACCAGTTTCCGAGGCGGTAGCCTTGCGTCGCTTGGAGGTTGATCACGCGCTCTGACGGCGGATTAGCACCGAAGGAGTCAGATCCCGAGCGAGTGTAGGAGATGTGCCTTAGGCCGAGCCCGATTCGGGTATTCCCCGAGACGAACGCCGTTTCGTTGCCAACTTGGTGGGTACGCTTGCGCGAGCGCGTCGTCGAGGGACTCGAGTAGCGGTAATAATCGACGTAGGTGAAATCGTGGAACACGCTCGATTTCACCTGGGTTTTTTCCGAGACGCGGTAATCGGCTTGAAGCACCGGAATCGTGCGGATCGTTTCTTGGAAGCCTTCGCGCGTGGGCACGCGTTCGGAAAAAAACTCCTGGGACTTAGTCTGGGTCGCGACTAAGTGCCCGGTTAGCCGGAAGCGTTCGGCTTCCACAAATCGACCGGAGGCACTCACAGCTCCGCCTTCGACGATCCCGGTTTGGATGCCCGCAAGTAAGGCGTAGCGGTCTCGCGAAATTCCGACCGAGTCTTGTCTAATTTTTCGCGTCGAGTAGAACGTCGCTACACGGGACGAGTCTTGCCCCATGTTTTCTTGGGTCCAAAGTTTCAACGTAAGCGACCCGGCGACACCGCGCGGATCGTACGCGCCGAGACTTGCGCCGAGCTGGTAAGTATAGCCCGACCAAAGAAATTGCGGGAACGTCGAGAGATCCGCGCCGCCGCCTTGGGGGCGGTTAATCGGAATTCCAAGAAAGTTCACGTCGGTTTCTTCGGCGCCTTTCCCTATTCCAATCATCCCGCCTTCGTTGCCCGGTTTATTAAAACCTGAGAAATGGAACGGAAGATCGTTTGCGAGTTCTTTACCGATATTTCCCGTCGAGTAATTCGATTTCGTCGGCGCCGAATACGCAGGCACGATCGGATCGAATTTCATCGCCTCGGCCGGAGTGCCGTTGGCGATAATCGGGTTGAGGATCGCTTCTTGCGGCGAAGGATTGCTCTCGGTTTCGGGGGCGTCGTCCGCAGCGGAGGCGGGAAGGGCGACGAATAAACTCAAGGCTAGGAGACGGAAAATCGGGGTCTTTTTCGACACGTGAAAAGGGATCATTGTTATCGGCTATACGCTCGCGAGTGTTTGTTATTCAAGCGTTTTTCCAGGTCAATTTCTTTCACCGCTTTGACACTTCCGTGACATTTCGATCGCGCTCGCCCGTTATGCTTTAAAGATGATTGAACGGGTGATCGTCCTCCATCAATCCGGGTCCGTCGCTTCCAGTGGTGCGCCTTGGATTTCGTCCGAGGACGCGGAATGGCTCGTTTGGAAGACTTGCCTGCGTACGATTTGGATTGGAGTGCGACATCCCGCCGATCCCGCGCCGTCCGCAGGTCCCGAGATTGAGATTCGCCGGGGTCTGCACGCTTATCGGTTTCTGCTCGAAGTCGCTTGCGGTTTACACTCGCCGCTCTTAGGCGAAACCGAAGTGATGGGGCAGTTCAAAAACCTGCTCAAGCGACTCGATCTAGGTTACGAACTTCGGATTCTTTTGGGATCGGTTTTAACGGATGCGAAGGCGGTACGCCGCGAGCATCTTGCGAATCTAGGGAGTCAGTCTTACGGAAGCCTCGCTCGGAAGTATCTGAGAGACACCGAAGCCGTACATCTTTTAGGCGCCGGTGCGTTGGTCGAAGACCTTTTGCCGTGGATGAAGAGTTTTCGAAACGTCTCGGTCTTTAGTCGGGTGTCGAAGGCGAACTCGATTCTCGCGAAAAAGTTTCCGGGCGTGACTTTTTCCACTTTAACCGATTCTCATACGCACGAAGAGGAGTCGAGTCGACCCGAGAATTTCGGTTTGAAGGCTTCGGGGCGTGGGCCCAAGAAATACGCCCTTGTCGTCGCCGCCGCCATGTCGGCTCGGGCCGTGGGCAAATGGATCGCGGAGCACGACCATTCTTTCGACGTCGTACTCGACCTGAGGGGCGAAGCCGATTCCGATCCACTTCTTCTCGACGGCGTGATTCGATTGAGTACTTTTTTTTCAGGAGTGGCTTCGAATCTAGACGGAGTTCGCGAGAAAGCGACCCAGGCGTTCGATGCGATTGGCGAACTCGTCCGCGCGAAAGAGCTGGCTCGCGAGATCCGGCCGTTCGGGTGGGACGATCTATGCGCTTAGATGGGAATGCCCCAGGACGCGCGCGGTCCATCACAATCGCGTCCCGTCAGAGCGACCTTGCTCGAATCCAGGCTTATCTCGTCGCGGACGCGCTTCGTCGCGCGCACCCTGGGATAGGGATTAAGCATCATTTCCGAGAATCACTCGGAGACCAGAATCAACACGACCCGCTTTGGCAGATGCCGGAGCGAGGCGTTTTTACGAACGATTTTCTAGCGGCTTTGATCGCCGGCGATACCGATCTGGTCGTCCATTCCTGGAAAGATCTGCCTGTCGAGGATCGGCCCGAGACGGAAATCGTCGCGACGCTTGAGCGCGCGGATGCTCGCGATGTCCTGCTCGTGAAACTCGCGACTTGGAAACGGGTGGAGGAAACCCAGCGCTTACGCGTGTTTTCTTCCTCGCCCAGGCGCGCGCGAAACCTCGACGACTTTTTACGCACGCATTTGCCGGTACCACTCGCCGAGATTGAATTCGTCTCTGTTCGCGGAAACGTTCCCACTCGGGTTCGTAAGCTTCTGGAAGACGCGTCGATTGACGGTTTAGTCGTTGCGAAAGCCGCGCTGGATCGGTTGCTCGATCTTTCGCTTGCAACGAATCCTTCGATCCCGGGCGACGAACGTGCGGCCTTTGCGGCAACCGCGCACGAGCTTCGAGAGAATATTTCGCAGTGTCGATGGGTGGTTTTACCGCTCGCGGAGAATCCCACGGCCGCCGCGCAAGGTGCGCTTGCAATCGAAATCCGGCGTGACCGGGAAGACTTACGAAAGATTCTGAGTGCCATCCACTGCGAGGAAACCGCACGGACCGTTCGCAAAGAACGGGCGGTTTTGAAATCTTACGGCGGCGGCTGCCATCAAAAAATCGGGATCACCGTTTTGCCGCGAGCTTATGGCGAGCTTGAATTCCTGCGCGGCGAGACGGATTCCGGAGAGAACTTGGATTCCGCGAACGTCGAGACGACTCCCGAACCGGCGCCTTCATTTTTCGAGCGTGAAGACTTACCGTTTCACGCGGAAGCATTTCAACAAAGCATCAACGGCCATGGCCTTTGGATTTCGCGTTCGGTGGCGATGCCGAGCGATGCGAAGGTCGATCACGATCAAATCGTTTGGTGCGCGGGTCCGGAAACTTGGCGAAAACTTTCCGAGCGGGGAGTGTGGGTGCACGGCTCGGCGGAGAGTTTGGGCGAAGAAGAAAACCCTGCGATCGAGGCTCTTGTGGGTCGGTCTGTAAAGTGGCTCCGATTAACCCATTCGGGAGTGCCGGGGATGCTCGCCGATCCGAGCGAAGGAAGGCGCGATGGATTTTCCTCGCTTCCGACTTATCGACTGGTCAAGAAGACGGAGGCTCCGAGGCTTGATCCGAAAG
>CAZAKW010000290.1:0-3886 GCA_964485835.1 uncultured Bacteriovoracaceae bacterium | reverse complement strand
GCGCGCTCGAACCCGCCCGGCATCATCAGCGAACTTTCGAGATGGACATGGGCGTCGATAAAGCCGGGCACAAGGTATTTTCCAGCAGCGGCGATTTCTCGTTTTCCTCGGTAACCCGGATCGGTCCCAACGATCGTTCCATCAACGACCGCGACGTCGCCTCGGCGCCACTGCGAGGAGAAGACGTCGAGATGCGTGACGTCACGCACGACGAGGTCGCAAGGGATTTTTCCGAGGGCGGCATCGATGCGGCGGGAGAGGGAGAGTCGATCGCTCATCGAACTATTCTAGAGCGCTTAGCGGGCGATTTCTACCCGGACTTTGCGACCCTTGATGCGTCCTTCGCTCAACCGGCTCACCGCGAGTTTCGCGATGGATTTCGCGACGGCGACATATGCAAACCGATCGTGAATTTCAATTTTCCCGATATCAGAAGCGTTTAATCCTCCTGCATCGCCAGTGAGGGCGCCTAAAATATCTCCAGGCCGCATTTTATCTTTGCGGCCGGCGTAAAGATAAAGCGTTTCCATCTCCGGAAGTGCCGAAGCGGGCCGCGCCAATTCGCCGACGGCGAAGGCTCGAACGGGAAGATCCGTAAAATCCGGTGCTTTCGCTTTTTCAAGTCGGGTTTGAATGTGGTCTTCGATATTCTCAAGTCGGTTGGCTTGTTTCGAAGTGTAAAAGGATATTGCCAGGCCTTCGTGGCCGGCGCGCCCCGTGCGCCCAATGCGATGGACGTAGACTTCCGGCGTGCTCGGAAGATCGTAATTATAGACGACGTCCAGATCGGCAACGTCGATTCCGCGGGCCGCGACGTCGGTGGCGACGAGGATCGGAATCGTGCGATTCCGGAACTTGGCCATGACCTCGTCGCGTTCGCGTTGTTCGAGGTCGCCGTGGATCGCGCCGATTCGTCGCCCGGTTTGGCTTAGGGTACGCACGACTTCGGCGACGGTCGCCTTCAGATTACAGAAAATAATCGCGGAGCCCGCCGGGTAGTGGCCGACCGCCCAGGTGATAGCTTGAGGTTTATGCTCCGGTTCCACCGCAAGCGAGACTTGCCGAATTTTAGCGGCTGATTTCGGATCGTCCGCGACGGTCACGCGCGCGGGTGAGCGTTGGTAGCGCTTGCTGATTTCTTCGATCGAGGGGGGGAACGTCGCCGAGAAGAGAGCGGTTTGCCGAACGAGCGGCGTTTGGGAAAGGATGTTTTCCATGTCGGCCTCGAAACCCATGTCGAGCATTCGGTCCGCTTCGTCGAGGACCGCGAAGCGAATGCCTCGAAGGTCCAACGACTGTCGCTCGAGATGGTCGATCACCCGTCCGGGGGTGCCCACGACGACGTGGACGCCTTTCGCCAAAGCATCGCTTTGGGGGTAGATCGGAGTGCCGCCGGAAAGTACCAGTACCTGAAGGCCCGGGCGTCCACGGCCGACTCGTCGAATCTCGCGAGCGACCTGGGTCGAAAGTTCTCGGGTCGGGCAAAGGACGAGGGCCTGCACACGAGGTCGTCCTCCGATTTCAATTTTCTCCAGAAGCGGGAGAGCGAAGGCGAGGGTTTTCCCGCTGCCGGTTTTTGACTGGGCGATCACATCGCGTCCGTTGAGAAGCAAAGGAATCGTCTGGGCCTGGACGTCCGTCATCCGGGTAAAACCAAGCTCCGAAACCACGCGAAGGGTCGCCGGCGAGAGTGGAAGCGCCTCAAAAGGAGCTAAAGAAGTAGGTGCAGGTTTCGACATAAATCACGGTTTAGCATAGATTTTTTACCGAGGAAGGTTCTTTTTACGCGCCGCCATAAAGAGCTTGAGAAGTCTCCGAATCGTTTATAAGACTAGGGGGTGGGAACTTTCACTCGAGCCTCCATTTTAGCCTCCTTGCACCCGTCACCTTCGGTGGGGTCCATCGTTAAACGAGTGCTTGAAATCGACCCCGAGATTTCCGCGACCGAATTAACGCTTTTGATCCGGAGGGCGACCCGGAAGCAAGGGGAGCTGGCCGGGGATTTTTCCCAAATCGAAGTCGTGGACGAAGAACTCGCGCTCGAATTCGCGCGCGCGCGAGTCGCCAAGGATTAGGAATACCCACACCGTGTCGACGCCCAGGCTTGATCCCTTTTCGAGAAAACGGCTAGAGAAATGGATCGGGGAGTTTCGTGCCCAAACCGGGCAACTTCCGACGCGCACGGACTTGGAAGCGGCGGGCTTTGACCGCGGCAAGGTGGACGCCGCGATCCACGACAAAGTGATTGGCGAGTCCTACGTCACGCTTACGAACGGGGTGATCAAAAAAGGATACACGGTCCTTGGACCGGAGCCGCTTGTCTAAGCCGGAAGGGAAGGAAGTGGGCCGCGAGATCTTCTGTGCGGACGCCGTGGATTGGTTTCGCGCGTCCCCCGTCCTCGAGGGCGCTTCCGTTTTCGCGTCACTGCCGGATTATTCTGAATTTCCTGGCCGCACGCTTGAGGAGTGGAAGGAATGGTTTCGCGAGACCGCTCGCCTTCTGATGGAAAAGACGTCGCCGGAAGGCGCGACGTTGTTTTTTCAAAGCGATATCAAAGTCGACGGGGTGTGGATCGATAAAGCTTACCTCTGCCAGCGCGCGGCGGAGGCGGCAGGCCATTCGCTCGTCTTCCACCAAATTTATTGTCGGACTCCCGTCGGAACGCCTTCGTACGGAAGGCCGGGGTATTCGCACCTTCTCGCTTTTTCACGGGACCTTCGCGGAACTCCGGCGCGTGGGCGGGCCGACGTGGTCGACGACGTCGGTGAGAAAACCTGGGCGCGAGGCACTGGTATCGCCGCCGCGCGTGCGGTTTGCCGATTCGTGGCGGAAGAAACGAAAACAAAGATTCTTGTGAATCCTTTTTGCGGAGAGGGAGCGATCGTGGCGATGGCGAACTATTTCGGACTCCAGTCGGTCGGAATCGACCGCAGTCCCAAGCGCGCAGAAAAAGCGCGGCGCCTGCAAGTCGAGATCACCGGAAAGGGATGGGAGGAATGAAATCGGGCGACGCCACTCTCGCATGTCCACTTTGCGGGACGTCCGCTTCGGTATTTTGCGAGGCGACGGAGCTTGGAGATTATCTGCTTTGTCCGGAATGCGATCTGAAATTCCTGGACCCCGCTCGCCGCCTGGGCCCGGAGGAAGAACGTAAGCGGTATGCGCTCCACCATAACGACGTCGACGATCCCCGTTACCGTGCATTTTTGCGGCCCGTAGTGGACGAGGTCCTGCGTCGCGTTCCTGTCGGAGGGAAGGGCTTGGATTTCGGAGCGGGACCCGGTCCGGCCGCGGCCCGCATGCTTGAGGAGTCCGGTTATTCGATTCGCCTGTTTGATCCGATCTTCCACCCCGACGACGAAGCGCTTTTTGGAAAATACGATTTCGTCTTGACGACGGAGGTCGTGGAACATCTCCACCGTCCGGGCGACGTTTTCACCCAGTTTCGACGGATGCTCAATCCCGGCGGCCTTCTCGTGGTGATGACTTCGCTTACGGACGGCATCGACGATTTCAAGAAATGGTACTATCGGCGAGACCCCACCCATGTGGGTTTTTATTCTTCCCGGACCGCGCGGTGGATCGCAGAGCGCTACGGATTCAAGGCCGAAATCCTACCGCCGCGAATCTTCGTCTTGGAGGCGGTGGCTGGAACCATGGAAGCAGTGGCTAAATAGCGTGGCACCAGAATTGCTTTTCCTATTGGATAGTGCCCCTTAATGGGCATTTTTACGAAAGGAATGATCATGGCCAACATCGGCACGAACACGAACCATCTTTCCGGCACGGGCCGAAGCTTTAATACTCCCGAAAAAGATTTTGGGAAAAACATCGGCACCGGCAAATACTCCTCTAAACCTGAGTTTGAGAATAAGGCGCTAGCCG
>CAZAKW010000289.1:0-3889 GCA_964485835.1 uncultured Bacteriovoracaceae bacterium | reverse complement strand
GATACCCGCCTCATGGATCCAATACGTCCAGGCGAATGCGGCTACGATCGGAATTTGAAAAAGCCAGATTTTTGACTTCATCGAAAAGGCCCCGTTTGGCAAGCAGTCTTGGTGATTTCGATACTGCAATCAGTGGTAGAGTGGAAGAAATGGAAAGCTCTCCCGGAAACACGAAGCGGATCCTGGTAATGGACGACACTCCGACGATGCGGATGATCGTCGCCGGCATGCTTGAAGATCTCGGCTTTAAGAACGTGCTGGAGGCGGAAAACGCCGAGATGGCGCTCGAAATAGTACGTCGAGAGCAGGTCGCGATCGTCCTCGCGGACTGGAATTTGCCCGGTAAGAGCGGGATTGAATTTCTTCGACAGATCCGGAGTCTGCCCGAATTGCGGACATTGCCGATTGTAATGATGACTTCGAACAACGATCCTAGCCAGATCGAAGAAGCGCGACGGGCCGGTGTTTCCAGTTATCTCGTAAAGCCCTTTGGGCGCGCGGATTTGCTTTCGCGCCTTGAGGAAGCCGTGGGCGCGGAGCCGCCTCTTGCTTCCATTTAAACGGAAGTCCGCGTCGGAGTTTTGACGATGGGAAAGGAAAAGACTTGGGTCCACAACTTCCTATCGGACCCGTTTCGTTCGAACTAGAGGGACTTATCCATAGGAGCCGGGTTCTTTTTCAAGAAACCGTAAGCGATGCATCCGACCATTAGGATCCAGAAGATCCAAAACGAGGGACTTCGCGGAGAATGGAAGTCGATTCCTGGCAGTGCTAGGCCTTCGAGAATCACTTTTGAGCCGATGATCGTAACGAGAAGGTAAGCGGTCTTTTCGAGTCTTGGGAACTTCTCGATCACCTTGATGAACTGCGAAGCCGCGAATCGCATCATGATAATCCCGATTACGCCGCCCGTGAAAACGACCCAAAGTTTTTTGGTTAGCGCGACGCCGGCAAGGATGGAATCCACGGCAAAGGCGATATCGGTGAGTTCGATGGCGACCACGGTTTGCCAGAAGCTAGCGCCTTTGGCCTTTTCTCCTAGCGCGTCTTTATTCTCGCCTTTAATTAGGTGTGCAATGCCGATGTAGAGCAGGTAACCGCCGCCGACGAATTTCACCCATCGCCATTTGACCAGGTAAACGACCATGGCCAGAGCAATAAATCGAAATACGAAAGCTCCCACGAGACCGTAAGTCAGCGCCTTCTTCTGTTGCTCTTTCGGAAGGTGTTTAGCGAGGATGGCCAGGACCAATGCGTTATCGACGGAAAGAATCCCTTCGAGAAAAATCAGAAGTCCGACGACGAAAAGATCCTGGGAGGTTATGTCCATAATTTCGGCAGCCTAGCGGATGTTCACGCGAAAATCCACGCGATCACACTATCGACGAACCGTTCCATCGCGCTTTTGAATTGGCGGTCTGCCTAGGGTTGAGAGAGGATGCCCCCGCATCCACTCGGGAATCATTATGGAAAACCAATTACACGCCTCGCCCTACGATTTCTTTAATGAATGTTTCGGACGCGCGAAAGCCGCCGCGCTTCCTCAATTTGATTCGATGGTCTTGATCACCGCAACCCGAGAGGCGAAACCGTCGGGGCGGGTCGTCTTACTCAAAGGCGTCGTCCGAGATCGGGGTTTCTGGTTCTTCACGAATTACGAAAGTCGGAAGGCCTCCGAGATTCTCTCAAACCCCAATGCTCAGCTGCTTTTTTATTGGCCGGCGCTAGGACGGCAGATCCGAATCGAAGGGACGATCGAGCGTCTCGCCAATCCAGATTCAGACGCCTATTGGTATTCGCGCCCGCGTGGAAGCCGCATTGGCGCGTTGGTTTCCCAGCAAAGCCAGCCGCTTTCGTCGGTGAGTGAAATGAAGAATGCAGTCTCCAGGATCGAGCGAGAGTGGGAAGGGAAAGAGATTCCGAGGCCTCCGAACTGGGGCGGATTTGAATTGGTCGCGAATTATTTTGAGTTTTGGGAAGATCGAGCGGATCGGCTGCACGAACGGATCGTTTACCAAAAACAAGGCGATGCCTATACGATGGGCCGTCTCTGGCCTTGAGGTCCCCTGCTTAGCTAGCTTCTTTGCGCAGGATCCGCGAGTAGAGGCTTAAACCTCGATCCGCGATGAATTTCAAAAGAAGTTTCGGATAAGAGGAATAGCTCCGAAGGTCGCGATAATACTCAGGGGCGATTTCCCGTATTCTCGGCAGTCGGTTCCACGCCACGGTCATCAAATCGTGATGTTCGAAATGGTAGCCGACGTTAAACATCGGTTTGTTCATGGGTCCGTAGTAGGAGTACGTCTCTTGATCGGGATCGGTCGTGAAGTGTTCCGCGATCCAGCGCGCTCCCAAAGGATGCAGACCGAGACCGAAGACGGTCGAGGCGAAAAGATAGATCACGCCGTTCAGCCCGATCAAGGGGACGACGACCGCAAGCACGGCAATTTGCACGACGATATTCAAAACGATCCAACGGTCCCAGAACCCTTGCGTACTCATCCGCATGGGGCGGATCGCTTGCGAAATTCCCAGGAAGAAAACCCAAAGGGTCTTTCGGATCGGACAGTTCCCGACCGCTTTAGCTTCCATCGGCGAAACAAGGTCAGCGTCGTAGGCGTACTGGCCCATCTTCGTATGGTGGAGGAGATGGTATTTTCGGAACGCCATCGCGCCCGGGACCAGAAGCGCGAAATCGCAGACGATGCCCGCGAGTCGGCTGCCGACCGAACCGCGAAAAACGAGATTATGCGCGGATTCATGCACGAAAACGTAGAGGGCGTGGCTTGCCCAGGCTCCGAGCACGTAGGCTGCGGCGACGGCGAATCCCCAGTGAAGATCCCGTAAAAGGTAAGCCGCCGAAAACTGGAACCCGACGGCGGCGAGAATCCAAATCGCCGTTCCGGGATTCGGTCCCATGATCGCACGAAGTTCGTTCGGGTATTTTTTCATCATGTCTTTGCGGCGTTCGATATGGAGATCGGGAGTTTCGACGTGGCGATAGTTCATAAGTGAATTTATTCTCCGCTTTTTTCGGAATTTTTGCTGTCCAATTCCGAGGGGGCTGACTGATTCTTAGACACCCGGACCCGGCCCGCGGCGATCAAGATCTTGTCTGGCTGGTTACTCGCTTGGCATCGAATTCGCTTATGGGGATGCGATGGGAAAGATCGGTTCCACCCAAAATCTCGGTTTTTTGACAGTGTGGCTTACGATTGCCGCGATCTCGATCAGCTCATGCGGACGGAACCCCGGTGCGCACTCCGAGCGCGCAGACGCGAATCCCAAATGTATTCAACCGCCGTCCGTGCGAATCCAGAATAAGGTGGTTCACCCCGGTAAAGAAAAATTCGCTACCGGTCGCGCCGGTCGATTTCGGTTGGAAACCTACGAATACGCGCGACTCTCCACGCTCGAGGACGGAGCCGTGCCGAATCTCGCGATCACGATTACGGATTTCGAGGATCTTTCAAGTCGGGCTCCGCGTTTAGCGATCGACGCGAACTGCCTGGATCTGAAGAACCTCGCCCAGGAGATCAACGTTTCGCCGGTTGTGGAAATCGATTCGGAAGAGGGTTTGATCCGTGCGATTCAACCCTTGGTTTTTTCCGCCGGCGCGAACGGTAAACTGTCTGCCGTCAGCGCTTTACCGGTCTTTTCGGATCAAGCCGTGCCCGTCGTAAAGTCGTTGGAAGCCACACTGTTGCTAGGTCTGGAACACGCGGAGGACTTGGATGTGGTTCTCTTTCGGGTATCTGAGCGCGCCGACGGTTCGATGGAAGTCATGGCAGAGTTCGCCGATAAGGATTTGGCCCGCATTTTCATTCAGGTGCGTGCCGTTTACCGCTGGGATGCGGCTCCGTAGTCGCCCCCGCAAACCCAGGTTGAT
>CAZAKW010000288.1:0-3899 GCA_964485835.1 uncultured Bacteriovoracaceae bacterium | reverse complement strand
GTCTGGGTCACGGAATTTTGCCGAAAACTCCGGAAGAAAACGTCCGTTCGTTCGTCAGAATCGCGCGGGAGCTGTTTAAATGAGTTCGATTTTTCGGAAATACGACGTGCCGGCGCCTCGGTATACGAGTTACCCGACCGTTCCTTACTGGTCGGATTCGCCAACCACGCGCCAGTGGACGGACTCGCTAAGGGCGGCATTCGCGGATGATGGCGCCACCTGGTCGCTCTATCTCCATATCCCTTATTGCGAGACGCTTTGCACTTTCTGTGGTTGCAATACGGTGATCACGAAAGATCACGCCGTCGAATCTCCCTACGTCGACCGCTTGCTTCAAGAATGGAAGGCTTATTTGGACGCCGTTCCGGCACTTCGGGAAAAACCATTAAGACACATCCATCTCGGCGGTGGAACACCCACCTTCCTCGCTCCTTCCGAACTCGAGCGTCTTCTCGTCCCGATTTTGGCATCCACGCGGCACGACGCCGCTTCCTTTGAAGGGTCGGTCGAAATTGACCCAAGGCGTACGACGGCAGCGCATCTGGAGTCGCTTTATCGACTTGGATTTCGAAGGGTCAGTTTAGGCGTGCAAGACTTTGATCCCGAGGTCCAACGCATGGTAAATCGCGTGCAGCCCGTCGCGATCACGCAGTCGATCACCGAACTGGCTCGAAAGATCGGTTACGAATCGGTGAACTTCGATTTGATTTTTGGCCTACCCAAGCAAAATCCGGAAAAATTCGTACAAACGGCCGAGATCACGCTCGGGTTGCGCCCCGACCGAATCGCTCTCTATAGCTTCGCGCTCGTACCTTGGATCAAAAAGGTGCAACGTATTTTCAAAGACGAGGATCTTCCGACGGGCGACGAAAAGCGAGCGATCTACGAAGTCGCGCGGAAAATGCTGTTGGAGGGCGGATACGTCGAGATCGGGATGGACCACTTCGCGCTTCCCTCCGATGCGCTCGCGCAGTCGATTGAAGAGGGAAAACTCCATAGAAACTTCATGGGATACACCGATCAACGCACGACGGTTCTTTTGGGAATGGGTCTGAGCGCAATCTCGGAGACCCCAACCTGTTTTCACCAAAACGAGAAAGTTCTCCCCGTTTACGAACGCCTCCTGGATACCGCTGGGATTCCTACGCTTCGGGGACATCGGCTCACCGAAATCGATCAAAGAAGAAGAGAGCAGATCCTGGAGCTGATGACGGTGGGGACGACGAAACTGGAAGGGGAGGGCCAAGCGAAGGACATCGAAGCCTTCTTGGCGGAACCGATTCGAGACGGCCTAGGCCAAGTGGTGCGAGACGCCGGCGAAATTCGATTTCAAGTCTCGGAGGCGGGTAAACCGTTCATGCGAATTCTCTGCATGGCGTTCGATCAACGCCTTCGGGAAAAAGCGCCTTCGACCCGAACATTCTCGCAGGCGATATGAGCGGGAGCGTGGTCTTGAAGCCTAGCGCGAGAGTTGTCGGCGCCGGACTTTCGGGACTTGCGACGGCATACTATCTTGAGAAGGCGGGTTACACGGTCGAAGTCTACGAACGAAACGATCGCGAAGGCGGACTGATTAGAACTCGAGTAACCGCGTATGGACTCGTGGAATTGGCCGCGAACGCGTTTCTTAATTCTACCCGCGTAGAGGCGCTGTTTGAGGATCTCGGACTGGAACTTCTCGCCGCAAATTCCACCGCACGCCGGCGCTATATCTTTCGGACCGGTAAACTTCGGCGGTGGCCGCTTGGATGGGCGGCGAGTTGGAACGTGGTTCGATTCGGACTGCGGATGCTTTTCTTTCGAAATAGCGTTCGTCCGCGTCCTCGGGAGACGATCTCGCAGTGGGGAACTCGTGCGTTTGGACGTGAAGCGACCGAATCGCTCCTCTTGCCGGCTCTTCAAGGAATCTACGCTGGGGACGGAACGCGGATGAGTGCACGTTTGATCTTAGATCCACTTTTTATCCGGCGATCAAGCGCTCGGCCTAGGGTGCGCGGCTCGGTTTCTGCTCGAGAAGGGATGGGATCCGTATTGGCAGCACTCCGGAGACGGCTTGAAGAGCGCGGGGTCGCGTTTCACTTCAATTCCAACTACCGGGTCGAGGCTTCGCCGAAAATACTGACGATCGTCTGCGGGTCGGCGCGCGACGCGGCGGACGCCGTTGTTACCGCAGATTCCGAGTTATCGGCGTGTCTACGTGAAGTCGAGATGTTGCCGGTCGCTACGACGACCGTTTTTTTCGAGTCGGAAAGCGGTTTAAAGGCGGGTTTCGGCGCGTTGTTTCCGCGAGACGAAGGATTTTTCCACTTAGGGGTCCTGAATAACCGGGCGATTTTCGAAGGGCGCGGAAGCTATCATTCCGAGACTTGGATTGCCGGCGGCGCGGATTCGCACACGGCTTCGGGGAAAGAGGCCTGGTCCGAGGAACTACTGCGGGCGCAGGTGCTTAAGGACCGAGAACGACTGGCCAGAGGCGGGGTTGAGCCTGTCGCTACGTTTACCCAGATCTGGCCAGTGGGTTTACCCCATTATACGACTGACCTTGAAATGCTTTTACCGCGTATCACGCAGCGATTGCGAGCACCCGAGAACCGAAACCTTCGCTTGATGGGAAATTATCTCGGTGGCCTTGGGGTGAGTAAAATTCTGGACGCAGCTGCCGAGCTTGCAGAATACGAACGTCGGGGAGGGGTCGATGGAGAGTAAGATCGGCGTTTTGCTGATAAATTTGGGCACCCCCGACGAACCGACGCCGGAGAAAGTCGCTATTTACCTCCGTGAATTTCTCATGGACGAGCACGTCGTCGATATCCCAAGAGTCCTACGGTGGATCTTGGTCCATCTTCTAATCGTCCCAAGACGCTCCCATGCGTCCGCCGAAGCGTATCGGAAGATTTGGACGGAGCGTGGGTCGCCTTTAAAATTCCACAGCGTCGATCTTACGGAAAAAGTCGGGGCGGCGATGGGGTCGAAGTACGATGTCCGGCTGGCGATGCGGTATCAGAATCCGTCCGTCGAAACGGTCCTCATGGATTGGAAAAAGGACGGAATCGAAGAAATCCGAATGCTTCCCCTTTACCCCCAGTACGCACGTGCTTCGAGTTTTTCTTCCGAAGAAACTGTTTTAAAAGCACTCAAGAAATTGGGCTTTTCCCCACGGCTAAAGATCCTCCCGGCTTTCTACGACGATCCGGGTTTTATCGATACGTTTGTGGAGCGAGCACGCACCACGCCCAGATGGAAGGAGATGGAGCACGTGCTCTTTAGTTTTCACGGCCTGCCTGAGCGGCAGATCCTCCGTGCGGCCCGCGGCGACCATTGCCTTCGTTCGGCTGGGTGCTGCGATTCCATCGTCCCGGCGAATTCGGAGACTTGCTACCGGGCCCACTGTTATCAAACGGCGCGTAAGTTATCAGGACGTTTGGAGCTGACGGAAGACAATTGGAGCGTTTCGTTCCAATCTCGTCTCGGTCGTACGAAGTGGATTGAGCCTTATACCGACGAGGTTATTCCGAAGCTTGCATCCCGAGGCATCAAGCGGATCGCAGTGATGTGCCCGGCGTTTGTCGCCGATTGCTTGGAAACGCTTGAAGAGATCGGGATTCGCGCACAGGAGCAGTTTCGTGCCCTGGGCGGAGAAGAGATTGTTTTGATTCCTTCCCTGAATTCCGAACCGCGCTGGGTCGAAACCGTCGCGCGACTGGCGAAAGAAGGAGCCTTCCGTTAGGATGCGGACAAAGGGAGTTCGCATTGCGAATCTTAGGGACGTTTCAATTTAAAAATTTCTTAGTTTCGGCAACGGTCTCGTTGCTGGGGGGAACCGTCGTTATGGGTTCGTCCTCCGCCTTCGCGGAACCTCCCCTTCGTCCCGATTCGGGAATCCTCGATCGCGCGTCGAT
>CAZAKW010000287.1:0-3927 GCA_964485835.1 uncultured Bacteriovoracaceae bacterium | reverse complement strand
AGGCGAATCACGGCGTCCGACGTTCCGATCCCTAGGGTTTTCGTCATCAACGAAACGAAGTATCCCGACCATGCCGCCGAGACGGTCACCGCGCCGAAGGCGTATTCCAAAATCAAATCCCAGCCGATGATCCAGGCCACGAACTCTCCCATTGTGGCGTAAGAATAGGCGTATGCGGATCCTGCAACCGGAACCATCGCGGCCATTTCGGCGTAACAAAGGCCGGCGAGGGCACAAAGGATTCCGCCGATCGCAAAGCTATAGACGATGGCCGGGCCCGCGTAGTTGGCGGCGGCGATACCGGTAAGCGAAAAAATCCCCGCTCCGATGATCGCGCCAATACCCAGCATGGCGAGATTCCAAGCGGAAAGGTGGCGTTGGAGTCTCGCACCCGTTACTCCGCCTTCGGCGAGTTTTGGGTCGTTGGCGTCCGCGATCAAGCGGTCCAGATTCTTCCTGATAAAAAGACTCATGCAGGCCCTTTCCTGAGTTTTTCGTTTTAATCGTTTAGAATCCTGTCTATTTTGGGAGTCAAGGGGTGTCAAACTATGTCTGCAGGGTTTCAATCACTTTTTCGCAGGAAGTCGATTCGCGACATCGTTCGGGACTCAAAGCTCAACCCCGACGGACACGGGGGCGTGGGTGGCACGGGGCTCCACCGCACCTTAGGCGTCGTCGATTTGACCTCGCTTGGGATCGCCGCGATTATTGGCGCAGGGATTTTTTCGACCATCGGTAACGCGGCCTTTAACGGCGGGCCCGGGGTTGCCTTTCTCTTTATCTTTACGGCCATCGCCTGCGGTTTTTCGGCTTATTGCTACGCAGAATTCGCCTCCCAGCTTCCGGTCGCGGGCTCGGCTTACACCTACGCTTACGCGACCTTAGGCGAGCTCTTGGCTTGGATCATCGGCTGGGATCTTTTGATGGAATACGCGATCGGGAACATCGCCGTGGCGATTTCTTGGAGTGATTATTTCACGAGCATGCTTGCTGGTTACGGCATCGACTTTCCGCTCCACTTTTCCATGGACTTTCTTTCCGCCGCCCGCGGTCACGCCACGGTCAGCGCCGTGCTTGAGCAAGGCGTTCCCCTGGGAGAGGTCGTACAAGGCGGAGTTTCAAACGCCCAGTTCGCCGCGTATCAGGCTTTTGAGTCCGCGCCACGGCTTTTTGGATTTCCGGTGGTTGCGGATCTACCCGCGCTCTTTTCCGTGATCTTAGTCACTTTCGTCGTCTATATCGGAATCCAGGAATCCAAACGGGTTTCCAACTTCATGGTTCTTTTGAAGTTGCTGGTCCTGGCGCTGGTGATTGGGCTTGGGGCCTTTTTCATCAAGCCGGAGAACTGGAATCCGTTTCTCCCCAACGGAATCGGCGGGGTGCTCAAAGGCGTTTCGGGAGTATTTTTCGCTTACATTGGTTTTGATGCGATTTCGACGACGGCGGAGGAATGTAAAAATCCGCAGCGCGATCTGCCACGGGCGATGATTTACGCGCTGGTGATTTGTACCATTCTTTATATCTTAGTCGCGTTAGTCTTGACCGGCATGGTGCCTTACACCCAGCTTGGCGTAGGCGATCCGCTGGCCTACGTCTTTGGTCCGGAGGGAGTGGGGATTAACTGGATCTCGGGAGTGATCGCGCTTTCGGCGGTGATCGCGCTTTTCACCGTGCTTCTGGTTTTCCAGCTCGGCCAGCCACGGATTTGGATGGCGATGAGCCGCGACGGGCTCTTGCCGAAGATTTTCTCGGCGGTGCACCCGCGATTTCGTACGCCGTGGTTTTCGACGCTTGTCACCGGATTTCTCGTTGGGATTCCTTGCCTGTTTATGAATCTGACCGAAGTGACGGATTTAACGTCGATCGGGACGCTAGCGGCGTTTTTTATGGTTTGCCTAGGGGTGTTGCGTCTAGATCCCCATCGCACGAAGGTACCAGGCCAGTTCCGGATGCCGTATGCGAACGCGAAGTGGGCGTTTCCGGCGCTCGGCCTGATTACGGTGGTGTCGGTTTGGGTCGCGAGTCCCGAGACGGTCCAAGGTTTTTTCACGGCGGTTTTTACCGGCGTGGATCCCGCTTATCCCGACGAACGTGGTTGGGACGTGTTCAAACATCGCATCCCGCAGCTTGCCTATCTCGCCGCGATGGCGGCGTTGATGGTGGGGAGTTTTCGTAAGAATTTTTCGCTGATCCCGGTTCTCGGCGCAGCGACGACGGGCTATTTGATGACGGAGCTTGGCTGGATTAACTGGCTACGGTTTGGGATGTGGCTTGCGGTTGGGCTTGCGATTTACTTTATGTATGGGTTTAGGAACTCGAATCTTTCGAAGCAACCGAGTGACGCCCACGCGGTGCGGGAGTAGGAAAAGTCCTTCGGGGGTTCAGCCCGAAAGCGCCTTCAAGCATCCGGCCGCGTAAACAGAAAAACCACTACGCACACCAGTAAAAGCGAGCATCCGATTTGGATGGGAACGCGCGGTACGCCCCACCAAATGCTCACCAGCGAAACGGAAATCATCGCTAGCGCAAGCCACTTTGCCTTGCGTGGGATCGCCCCACGCTCGCGCCAATCCCGAATCATCGGCCCGAAGAAGCGGTGGTTGATTAACCAGGTATGGAACCGGGGCGAAGACTTCGCAAAGCACCACCCGGTGAGCAAAATAAAGGGCGTCGTCGGGAGCACGGGAAGGAAAATCCCCGCAATGCCCAAGACCAAGGATGCCGCGCCAAGCGCGACGAGCAGGCTTCGGAGAACCGGGTTTTTAACGACAGGCAAGAAATCGGGTTCGACCACAGGGCGATCCTAACCTAAATCCCCGGCGTGGGATAAAAAAAGGCTCGGTGGAAAACTTCCACCGAGCCTTTGAAATCAGAAATTGCTTAAGCTGACCGCCAGAGCTGTGGTTCAAGCCAATCAGCGAAGGGCTGACCTGTGACTTAGAACCGATACTTCGCGCTTAAGTGACCGACGATCGCGCGGGATTTGAATTCCTGCTCGGTCGTGACTTCTGGAGAATTCAGGCCTTTGCCCTTCGCCCAGGAGTATTCTCCGGCGAGGTCGACTTCGATGTTGCCACCGAAAGCCATACCGGTACCGGCGGCGATCGAGTGTCCAGCGCCCGGGCTTGCGAACGTCGAACGAGCGCGCTCCGAAGGCGTCACTTGGGAGGTGTACGCATAACCAAAACGAAGCGGCATATTGCCCATGCCGGTGTACTCGAAGCCGAGGCGACCGACGTGTTGGTTCTTCCAGTTTTGACCGATATTGCTCAAAGCGGATCCGTTCACCGTCCCGCGAATCGCAAGCGTCTTATTCTCGGAATAGTTCGTGAAGCTATACTCAGGAGAGATCCGAAGCATCGGGGTCACTTTCACGTATCCGCCGAGAACGGCTTGCTGCGGGAACATGTTCTCGAGATCGGCGGTGCCAGCGGTTAGAGCGGTTGGCGCCGTTGCGGCAGCGGTATCGACCGATCCGCCGGTGGTGCCTTTTGCGATGAACTTTACTTGGGAGCGGTAGTTTGCGCCCACACCCCAGGTACGATTCGAATTTTCGTATTGAACACCAAGGCGATACGCGTTGTAGCGCTTCGCTTCGATGTCGGAAATGGCAACATTGGTAATCGCCGCAGTCGGGTTATTTCCGGCCAATGCGCTCACCCCAACCGTGGAGAAATCCGCATTCACCATCACCGCACGCCATGCGGCGCCGACGCGGAGGCCGGGCATCACTTCGTAACCGAGACCCACCGAAGCTTCCGTGATGGCAAGATCGGTTTCAACCGTCGGGGCGAGAGTGTAAGGTGCGCCCGCCGAAACGTTCGCATAGTTCAAGCCCTCGTACTTCGACTTCGTGCCGCCGGAAACAAAGTATCCGACGCCGACACCAAGGCGAAGGCCCAGCTCTCCGACGCCGACTCCAAGGCG
>CAZAKW010000286.1:0-3940 GCA_964485835.1 uncultured Bacteriovoracaceae bacterium | reverse complement strand
AATGTCGACGCCCTGTTTGAACACGCGGCCCAACGTACGGCCGTACCCGTCTATTCCGTAGTCGTCGACTACGACGACGTCGCCAACATCAACTAGGCTTGCGAGCTCCTTGACTGCTTCCTCTCCCCAGTAACCTTGGGAGTAGACGCCGCCTGGCGCCGGAAGCTTGGTCTCCGGAGTATCAAAGGTAATCATCCGGATATTCAGGTCTTTGTCGCCAATACCCACAGTGTGTACGGCGAGTTTGATGGTGTCCCCATCGACGACTTTCATCACGGTGCCTTTGAGCGTTCGAATTGGGCCATTTGCCGACGCGTTGGTCGCGGTCATCGACAAAACGAAGAGTAAACTGAGAGCGAAGGTAGAGACTGCGGCTTTCATTCTAAATCCCCCGAGCGCGACCCTATGGAAAATGGTGCTATGTGTCTAGTGAGGAATCCTGAATTTTTAGTTAAGACGAAAAAAACAGTTATTCTAACTGTTTGAAATAAAAGAATAGTAAATTTAAAAACAGATTTTAAAGGGGGATCGACGCCCCTATCGCGTCGACCCCGGCTCGCTGCCTATTTGGTCTTTTTTGCTGTGTAGCCTTCAGCGACCGCCGCTGCTTTGGACATAAAGAAGACCCGCTCGCAAATGGGGACTTCCTTCCAGCGCTCTGGGCTCACGTACTTTTTCGTGCGGAAATCTCCCACTAGCTTTGAAAGGGGGCGTTTTTGGACGCGGGAGCGAAAAAGAAAGGGAAGTTCTGGAATTGGACGGGCGGGATCAAAGAGACCGCGTCCATTACTGACAGCGGAGCGACACGCTTTTCGGTAAGCTACGTCCGTCGTGCAATCCGTCTCTCCGTCGCAAATCACGTAGAGAGCGGCCCAGCCCGAGGCCACCATTTCAAAATTTACGTCCATCTGTCCGCGATAGACACGTCCGAGCACTCGTCCGTAGGTGTCGTGCCCGTAATCGTCGACTTCCACGACATCACCGACTTTGAGAATACTTTGGAGCTCTTGCATTCCTCGTTCGGCCCAAAAGCCTTGCGAGTAAACACCGCCGGGCGCGGGAAGCTTCGTCTCGCCCGTATCCATCGTGACCATTCGGATCGTAAGGGGTTTTCCCGAGGCCCGGGCGTTGTGGGGTTGGAAATGGATCGTGTCGCCATCGACGACTTTTGCGACTTTTCCTTTCAATGTGCGAACGGGAATTCCCGCTTCCGCGACTGGAGCCGCGATCAAAAGAACGAGTGCGGCGGAAAAGACGGTGGCGGTCGTTTTTAGCGTTTGAATCATTCGGTTCCCCTCGAGCTGGTTAATCATCCATGTACTGCTCTTAATCCCCAACGTTTCGAATAGGGTATGGAGACCGGACCCCAAGTGTCCAGGCGTCAATTTTTAGATTCTCGTTAAAGGTTTGACGGCCCGAAATAACTCTAGACACGCCGCAATATCATAAAAAAAGGGACCGGAAGCACTTGGCTTCCGGTCCCTAAATATCCTCCTGCCTGAGTAAACTCGAGGAAGGGGATGTAGAATTTTAGGCTACATACTTCGTTGACGTTTCTCAACCGCAAGCGCGGCTTCCTTCACAGTTTCCGAAAGCGTTGGGTGCGCATGACACGTGCGGGCGATGTCTTCGCTCGAGCCGCCAAATTCGATCACCGAAACGATTTCCGGAAGAAGATCGGAAGCGCGTGGGCCCACGATATGGGCTCCCAGAACCTTATCCGATTTCTTATCCGCGATGATTTTAACGAAGCCTTCGACTTCGTCCATCGTCTTAGCGCGCCCGTTGGCGATGAACGGGAATACTCCGACGTTATACTCGACTCCAGAGGCCTTCACTTCCTCTTCCGTGTAGCCGACGGTCGCCAGTTCCGGCCAGGTGTAAACAACGTTTGGAATCGCTTCGTAATTCACGTGTCCGGGTAGGCCAGCCATCAGTTCGACCGCGGCGACGCCTTCTTCCTCGGCTTTGTGGGCAAGCATTGGCCCGTCGACGATATCGCCGACCGCCCAGATTCCCGCGACGCCAGTCTCAAAGTGGTCATTGATCGTGATGCGGCCCCCCTTATCCGGCGTGATCCCGACCGATTCAAGGCCGAGACCGTCCGTATAGGGGCGACGACCCGTCGAAACAAGGACGACGTCGCCCTCGAGGCTCACCTTGGCGTTGCCATTGGCCATGTCTTCCGCTTCCACGACCATTTTTCCATCGGGACCCAGCTTCGCTCCCAGACATTTGTGCGAAAGCTTAAATTCCAAACCTTGTTTCACGAGCGCTTTCGTCAATTCTTGGCCCGCTTGGCGATCGGTGCCCGGGACGAGGCGATCTTGGTATTCGATGACCGTCACTTTCGCGCCTAGCCGGGACCAAACAGAACCCATTTCAAGCCCGATCACGCCGCCGCCAATTACGATTAGATGTTCGGGAACTTGTTTCAACTCAAGCGCTTCGGTCGAAGAAATCACGGTCTTTCCGTCGAACTTCAAAAAAGGAAGTTCGGCGGGCTCTGATCCGGTGGCGAGTAGAATTCGTGGCGCGCGAATTTTTTTCACGCCGTCGTCCGCGGTGACTTCGACCCACTTATCCGCGCCTTCCGCGCCGACGAGTTTCCCGAAGCCGTTGAGATACGTGATGCCGTGTTTTTTAAAGAGCCCGACGATCCCGTTGGTCAGCTGGCGAACGACCGCGTCTTTTCGCTTGAGCATCGCTTCGAGGTCGAGCCGCAGATCGCCGACCAGGATTCCGTGCTTCGCGAATTTTGTACGGGCCTGGTGGTAATGTTCGCTGGATTCGAGCATCGCTTTCGAGGGAATGCATCCCACGTTCAAGCAGGTTCCTCCGAGCGTTTTGCGTTTTTCGATGCAGGCGGTTTTCAATCCCAATTGAGCGGCGCGGATCGCGGCGGTGTAGCCCGCGGGCCCGCCGCCGATGATGATCAAGTCGTAGTCGGCCATGATTTATTTCCTTAGAACGTGAAGCCGAGTTTTTCTGGATTCTCGAGATGGTCTTTCAGAGCGACCAACCACGTGACCGCGCCTTTTCCGTCGATCAGACGATGGTCGTAAGAAAGCGCGAGATACATCATCGGACGAATCTCGACTTTTCCGTTCACCGCGATCGGCCGGTCCATGATTTTATGCATGCCCAGGATTCCCGATTGAGGTGGGTTTAAAATCGGCGTCGACATCAGCGAACCGTAGGTGCCGCCGTTAGAAATCGTGAACGTTCCGCCGGTCAGGTCCGCCATGGTCAGCTTGCCGTCGCGTCCCTTAAGGGCAAATTCCGTGATCTTCTTTTCCAGATCGACGAACGAAAGCTGGTCGGCGCCGCGAATCACCGGCACGACCAAGCCACGCTCGGTTCCGACGGCGATGCCGACGTCGAAGTAATCGTGATAGATCGTATCGCGCCCGTCGATCGTCGCATTCACTTCCGGAATCATCTTGAGGGCCGCGATCGAAGCTTTCGTGAAAAACGACATGAACGAGAGATTCACGCCGTGCTTTGCTTTGAAGGCGTCTTTTTGTTCCGAGCGAAGTTTCATCACCGCGCTCATATCCACCTCGTTGAAAGTGGTTAAGATCGCTGCCGTTTGCTGGGCCTGGACGAGCCGTTCGGCGATTTTCGAACGCAGCATCGACATCGGAACCCGGCGGTCGCCCGGCTTATCCAAAGTCGGAGTTTTCAGCGCCGGGGCAGCGGGAGTTTGAGGAGCGTAAGTCGGTGTCCCGGCCGCGGTAGCTCCCGCGCTTTGCGTAGTAGGGGGGGATTGCGTGGATGGAGTCGCGGTAAGGACGTCCCCTTTCGTGACTCGGCCGTCTTTACCCGTTCCGGCGACTTGCGCAGGATTGACTCCGTGGCTTGCGGCTACACGACGCACGGCCGGCGAAAGTCCCGGTGCGCTTCCTCCAGCGGAAAGAGTCGGAGGTGCGGACGGAGG
>CAZAKW010000285.1:2121-3971 GCA_964485835.1 uncultured Bacteriovoracaceae bacterium | reverse complement strand
ACGGACGCAAGCCCCGAGGAAATCGAGACGCTGTTTCCGGAGGTCGTCGCGGTGGGCCGGGCATTCGGCGTGATGCGCGTTCCGTTCGGCCCGGAGCAGGCGACGGAATGGGTCGAGATCGCAACCTTCCGCGAGGACGCCGAGTACACGGACTATCGCCATCCGAAGTCGGTTCGCTTTGGCGGCCCCGAGGAGGACGCTCGACGCCGCGACTTTACGATCAACGGACTTTTCTACGACCCCAAAACCCGTCGAATCCTGGATTGTGTCGGAGGATATGAAGATCTCAAGAATGGCGTCTTGCGCGCCATCGGTGATCCGAATGCGCGGTTGAAAGAGGATGCGCTCCGAGTTTTACGCGCCGTCCGTTTCGCGGTTCGGTTTGGGTTTCGGATCGAGGACGAAACTTGGCAGGCACTAAAGGACAATGCGCGTTTCACCCGCAAGGTTTCCGCCGAGCGCGTTCGCGACGAAATCGCGGCAATGCTAAAGGGGCCTCGTCCTGAAAAAGCGGTCGCGTTGCTTCGTGAACTTGGTATCGCTTCGCTTTGGATCCCGGAGATCGCGAAAGTGAAACCCGAAGTCTTCGAAGCGATGGACGAAGATCCGGCGCCGCGTTCGACGGCGCTGGTTTTCGCAGCGGCGCTTTCCGAAGTCGGCGGGGAGGAGCCCGAAAAGGTGCTCCAAGGCGCGTGCGACCGACTTCGTTTATCCGGCGGCGAAAAAAAACGCGTGATTGAACTGGTTACCGGGCTGCCGAAATTCAATGACGCGTTTCAGATGCGTGAGGCCACGCTTCGGCGGTGGGTCGCGGAACCGGAGTTTGACGAACTCTTGCAGTTGCGACGCGCGACCGTGCGCGCGCAAGGCGGCGACTTGATGGCCTACCGCTTTCTTTGGAATCTACGCAGCGAGCTGACGACGACTCCCATGCGCGAACGCCTACTCACGGGTGGGGATCTCGTCGGCTTAGGGTTCACGCCCGGTCCGCAGTTCAGTAATATTCTCAGTGTCGTGGACGATCTTTGCCTCGAGAACAAGCTGCGATCGAAGGACGAGGCGCTTGAGTACGTCGTAAAGCACTTCGTGCGGTGATGGGTCTCGGAGACTGACGAACCGGCGTCAATCGATCGTCGCTCCAATTCCGCCACGCATCTGTTAGAATTTCATTCGGGGGCAGAGTGAAGATGGAGTCGCAAAGGATTCGGACGAAAAGCACTCGGTCGCGCACGCGTTGGGCAATCGCGCTCTTCGCGGGTTCGGTCTGTTTAAGCGGGGTGGCCGCGGATTACTGCGGCGGCCTCTTTGAAAAGGTGGATCTCGGCTCCCACGCCAAAGGGATGCACGATTTCTTAAGTACGAAGGCGATCGAAACGCGAATCGTAAATATCGACGCGGATCCGGAGTTCCAAGCCTTTTACCGAGACATCGAGTCCTGGATGGCGGCCCCGAAATCGACGGGACCGGCTTCGGGAGGTCGCACGATCTTGAAGCGTCGCGGGAAGTACGACCTTAAGGCAAATTTGACTTTAGACGAACCGGCTAGCGTTCGCGTCCAGTTCGACCTTTCCGACGGACGTTCGTTTCTGACGAGACTTCGCGGCGGCGCAGAAACCGCGCAGACGGCCGCTGTTCTCGATGCACAGGCGATCCAGCTCGCTTTGGTCGGAAAACTTTTCGATAGGTTTCCGGAAGGAACTTTAAAAAACCTCAAGCTCGAGTGGCAGCTTCCGAAAAAACCGCTCGCCGGCTTGGCTGAGCAGCTCGCCGGGCTTGGATTTCACGACAGCCAGATTTTGAAGAGTTGCCTGCTCGCCAAATACGGGCGCGGAGTGGGGATGCTCATTTTC
>CAZAKW010000285.1:0-2111 GCA_964485835.1 uncultured Bacteriovoracaceae bacterium | reverse complement strand
GTGCCGCAGCCGGAAACTGGTGGGAATACGAAGTCGGTTACGGCGAGGAGCCGTTAACGGCGATGATTACTGGCGCGGCGATCGTGGGAGGCGTTTCTGGAATCACTACATTTTTAGTGACCTGCCGCAAGCCCACGATAGCGGGCGGTGGTTATCAACTTTCGTTTAGTCGGGCGGCGGGCGCCGCAACACCGCCGGTGACTCCGGCGCCGAAACCGGGGGCAGCGACGTCTGCGTCAACGCCTGGGGCACCTTCCGTAGCGGAACCGCCTGCCATTAACTGAAACGCCGATGGAGCCGTCGGTGGCACCCTCAGTTCGAATCCGGCGCGCTTTTGCTGACCAAAATTAATTTCTCGCCACCCTTTATTCTTATCTCTTCTTTATTTAAACTAAGGTCTGCCTCTACACGGGGCCGAAAGGGGGTGGTCGGATGCCAAGTTCTATTAAACGTCCGACGGCCTTGAAGCGCGAGGGTTCTGCCCTTTAATCTTCGAGTCCGTCGGACACGACTGAGGCCGGCTCCGGAGCGAAAGTTCTGGGGCCGGTTTTTTTTGAGACGTGCCGCTCAAACCATAAAAGCGTCGCTCGAAGTTCGGCGCGGATCAGAGTGTCTCAACGCATCTCTGGACTATTTTCGGGGCGTCGCTTCCGTCACGGTTCGCGAAGGTGACGATGTAATCACCCGTCCCTTTTTCACGGGTATGGAATTGAACACGATTGGGTTCGTATCGATCAAAAATCGCTAAGCGATCATTTTCGCACCGGAAAACCTGATCGTCGTGAATTTCTCCGTCAATCGAATAATGGGCTTCCAAAACGGTCGGCTCGTTGGGCTTTCCCGGAGGATGGATGTCTTCGAACGTATAAATATACGTCGTGACTCCGTTCCACGATTGCAGATCGACGTTCATCCGAGATTCGGGCTGGGTATCGCCATAGGCGGGACAGGTATAGTCTCCCGTTAAATCGGGACAATAAGAAGGTGTGGAAGAGGCGGCGTGAACGATCGGCGTGAGGAGGATGAGGAAGAACATCATCGGCCTACTTAGACCCAGCGCTCACAAGAATTCAAACCATTTCGAAACATTCATCCGTTTGAGAAATGCGGTTTTGGACATGGGGCGATGGCGCAACGATTTCTCTATTGACGTGATTTCCTGCGCTCTTGGTTTTCAGTGTAATGAGTGAACGGCGGATGAATTTAGAGAATTTATCCGCGCGGGACCTCCACCAAAAATTACTGGGCCTAGTCGGCGAAGAACGAAAGCTCGCGCTTGAGCATCTTCGCGAGGTGGAGGCTCGCCGCCTCTATGCCGACCGTGCGCATTCGTCGCTGTTTGAGTAAGGGCATTGAGGCTTATATCCGTTGATAAATCATTTGCCTGTAAAGTAGCTAGACAGCAATTCCTTTGGGGTGCCCCTAAAATCGTCGGCGATTGGCATGCAACCTGCTCAGAGGTGCGAGTGCCTAAGCTTTGCGACCCCACAATTTAGAAAACCATTGGGCATTCATCTGGAGATATAATCTATGCGCTCGATCAATAAGGTTGCTTCTGTTTTTATGATTGCCGTTAGCTTGACTGCTTTTACAAACGCCGCGTTCGCGGTCAGTCCGGAATGCGATGCGGTTAGCGCTCTCCAAACCACTCTAGAAAAAGACCGCGCAGAAGTAGAAGTGAATAAAGAAATTGTAAATGCTTTGAAGCAAAAGGCAGAGCTCTTTCGAAGCGGCGCGAAGGCTATGGAAAAGGGGAGCGGTTTTGAATATTTGGAAATCGCGTTGGGAAGTTTTTTGACCTACGCAGGGATCAAAACCTGGAAGCAAAGTTCATTCGCTCAGCGTGTTTTTGCGCCGGGCATGGGGATTGTTTTTTTAGCCCACGGTTCGACCAAACTAGTCGTAAAAGCGCAAGACATTGAGAAGCTCGAAACTGCGGCAGGTATGATCGACGAACAAGTTCAAGCCCTCGAAAAAACGATGAACTTCGACGCTCGCGAAAAAGATATCGCGGCTAAGAAAGAGAAATACGACTGCGCGTGAAATTAGGATCCCAAACTTTTTAAGGAGCGGGTCGAGAGGCCCGCTCCCTTTGAAATTTTGGGGGATTC
>CAZAKW010000284.1:0-3972 GCA_964485835.1 uncultured Bacteriovoracaceae bacterium | reverse complement strand
CTCCCAACCGACGCGCCCTTGACGGCTTCGTCGTCGCCCTCGAAGCCCTGGGCGATCATCGGAAAGCGATCCGCCGAAGACGCGACCCCCCGCTTGACCATCCTTCGAAGAACCTCCATCGCACGGTCGGTTTGATCCGTTCGATTTGGCCCCCCCGAGAGATACGCGCGCGCCGACATAAAAGTGGCGTATTGCACGTAATTCCCCCACGAAAGGACCAGCGAAAGCTGGATGAAAAAAAAGAGCAGCCCAAAGACCAAGAAGATCGAAAGCGCGAATTCGACGAGCGACTGTCCCGCCTCGCTTGCCGCTCCGCTTAAAATTCGGATGTTTTTACGCTTGCCCATCGATAGTCTCGAGATCTCCCCCGCTACCGCGGGTTAATGAAAAGCCGGACTTTCCCGTCCGCCGTCGCGCGCGGGTGGTTCTCCGGCGAACCTTCGTCGTAACCTTTCGCCGTTGGATTTCCATATTTGTAGGTCTTTGCATACGAGCCCACGACCGGCCCCGCAAGCCGCTCGGCAAGCCTCGCTTTATCAATCACGGTGACAAGGCCCATGTAGAAACTCACGATGATCGAGAGGATCAATACGTACTCGATTACCGATTGGCCCGACTCGTTCATGTCCATGGACGCATCCCCCACCGTACCAGCGGATTATCGAACCAAACCCAGCACGTCGCGATCGCGATCGCGATCCCAAACGGCATCTTGAGAGTTGGATCGGCCTTCGGAAACTCGGTTTCCAGATTTCGATTCGTTGCGGTCAAAAGAAAGCGGTAAAATTTTTTGAAAAACGGCCCTAAACGACCCTTTACCGCAAGAATCAAAGCGGCCGCGAATCCACCGACGATCAATGAAAGCAGCGCAAGATCAGTGACGTAGCCGACGCCGTTCGTCCCGTTGGCATGCGCGGCACCGGCCAGCGAGGCGAATGCCATCAAGAGCTTCACGTCGCCCGCGCCGAGGATATTCACTCCCCACATCCATCCGAATGCGAGTAGCGCGATGACGATCCCGACTAAGCCGAATAAAACGCCCTGTACGCCCGCGGCTGCGAACGAGATCGCAAGCCCGATTCCCATTGCGGGAAGGGTTAGCCAGTTAAAAATTTTTCGGTATCTGAGGTCGGTGAATGCGGCGATCAACGCGACTAAGACGACCCATCCCTCGACCCACTCAGTTCTGATAGACACTCAGCGGAGCCCTTCCCGTTTTGAGGTCTTTCTCGAGCTGTCCGCCGAGTTTAAGAACCCCACTATCCAGAGCATTCAGGATACCACGGGCGAGCAGTCCTGAAGCGACCAAGGTTCCGCTCAAGACCAGGATGTATTCAATGGTGGCTTGTCCGTCCTCCTCGCGAAGCATTCGGAGAAGCGGGCGAACGAGGAATTTTTTGCCGAGTTGGGCGAGACGAGTCGAACGCTTCGATCGGCGCGAGACGTCCTGGGGTATCGTCGCGGGAATATCCATCGCGGACGCTCCGAGAACCGAACTAAAGATTATCGAACTGATTCAGCTCGGAACCGAGTTTGTCGATTCGGCCGCCGATCAGTTTCCCGACCTGGTCTTTGAACTTCATAGCAATCATCACCACGACCGCCAGGATCAGAATGTACTCGGTCGTACTCTGCCCTTCTTCGTCGCGGAGAAACCGCTTTAGGTTCGTCTTCAGGTTTTCCATCATAGATTCAAGTTCCTTCACGAGTTCCTATCGGCGGGTAGCGACCGGACCTTAAACCGAATGCATCCGACGGCCCCTGCCAGAGAACTGTTCCCCAATCCCCAGTCTGACTTTGTTGACTATTTTAGTCAATTAATATCATTCCCTCTATATGCGTCCTCGCAGGCCAGCTCCGTTCAAAACTGGGTGTGTCATTTTTTTCACTCCCGGGCTTGACGATTTTTGCCTACCCCTTCACACTGTTTTAGCCGCAGAGAGTCATCTCTCCGGCCCCTCGGAAAGGATTTCCGAGTTGGATCGATCCGGAGGATCTATGAACACCCGATTCATCAGCCGCTTTTTTACCGGTTTTCTGAACGCCTGTTTGTTGAGCTTCGCGCTCACATTTTTGCTCGTCGCCACTAATGTGGCGCTGGCCCAAGGTCTCGCTTTCTTCGCGTGAGCCCGCGCTTTCAGAACCGAAGAAACGCAAAGGTCGCGTTTTCGGAGAACGTCCGGGCACGAAGAAATTCTTCCGGATCGAACTCCGGCGATTCCATCTGGAGACGTTGAAGTTCTTCCCGAATCTCCTCGCGGATTCCATCAGTTTGGATCAACAACCAATCGCCCGGCCGCACCCGGAATTCCAGAATTTCGGGTTCGAGATCTTCGGTCATCCCCATCGCCATCAAGGGAACCGCAAGATCGGGGTCCGGATCGATGGAAAAAGGATCGACCAAGCGAGCATAGGTTCGGGGGGCAACGAGCTCGACCATACGGCCCTCACGAAATAGCCAAGCCGAGCAAACACCCACGTTTGCGAGCGCAAAAAGATCTTCGTCCAAAAATGCCGCCAACACGGAAGAGCCACCCTTGAGATTGGCGTTTCGCCCTCGATTCGTCTCGAACACTTTTCGATTCGCGTACAAAAGCGCATTGAAAAGCACGTTGCCCGCGAGCGAATAGTATTTTCTCAGGACAAAAGGCAACGTGGCTTCGAGATCTCCCGCCTCTTTCTCCAAAAAGCCCAGCACCGACTCGCACGCCGCGCGTGCGGCCTGGATGCCACTATCCGCGCCGCCGAAGCCGTCGGCGACGACAAAAAGACCGCGTTCCTTTCGCGCCACGACGAAGTCTTCCTGGATTGCTGCTTCTCCTTGGGTCGAAAAAAGTGTGGTCGACTTCAAGCACGGAACCTCTCGCCGTTCGGACTTCACTGGGTCTCCTCGTGCTTAAAATTAAGATAGGACTGGAGCTTACGCTGGGCGCGCTGGAAATAGAGGCTGCCTTCCGGCGCCATTTGCAGGATTTCCTTGAATTTCTCGTGGGCGTTCTTGAAATCGCTGTAACTCTCCGCGATCACCGCTTCCGTATAGAGAATCTTCGCCCGTTCCGTCAGAACGTCCCGAATCCTTTCCATTCCCGCCCAACCTTCGGGATGGGACGGATCCACCTCGGTCGCCAGCTGGAAGCTCTTAAAGGCCGGACCCAATTCGCCGTTTCTCTCGGCTTCCTTCGCGACCACCAGATGGGGTTCGCGTAATTCACGGATTGAGTCCTGGCTCGCTTTGATCATCGTCGCCGCTTTCTTGAGGAGCGCCTGGTCGTCCGCACCCAGTTCGGCAACTTTGCGATAAATCTCGATCGCTTGGCGAAACTGGCCAGCCTTGTGAAGATCGTATCCTTCGTTGTAGGTGTCCCACGCGCGCCGATTGATTTCCGTTTGGACCAGGCGCTCTTGCTCTTGTTGGGCCTGTTCTTCCATCCAGGTCTCGATCTCTCGTTTCCACTCAGAAACAGCGGCGTTATCGGGATCAACGGCGAGAATTTCGCTGAAGACTTCCTTTGCTTCCTCGTACTTCCGTTTCCCCATCAGATCGCGAGTCTGGACTTCGAGTGAGGCGATGCGCTCCTTCAGCTTTTGTTCTTCTTCCTTGCGCCGAGCCTCTTCTTCGATCGCGTCTTTACGGCGCTTTCCTTCTTGAGCGTAGCGTTCGATTTCCTTCGCTTGCGCGTAATTTGGAAGTACGGGATAAACTTGATTCTGAATCTCGTAGATCGCCTTGTCGAAATCCTGCAGACGTAGGAAATCGGTGGATTTACGGATGGCGTCGTCGATTTGCGCGCGTTTATCCGCACTGAGCGAATCGTATTCCGTATTCACCACCACCTGGCCGTTCGCCGTCTTTTTGGGAGCGGTGGCGACGGGAGCGGCAGGCTGTTCGGTCAATCCCAATTCCTCTTCAAAATACCAACTCAAGAAAAGACCCACACAAAGAACGACGAGGATCTTTTGGACGGGCTTCAG
>CAZAKW010000283.1:804-3978 GCA_964485835.1 uncultured Bacteriovoracaceae bacterium | reverse complement strand
CATGCTAAACGCTGCACGCTTATTCCAGCGTCACGAAGCGGAATATCCCGGAATCGGAACTCCAGGGCTGAAAAAACTTTCGCAAGAAATCGGCGCGGCGGATGTATTCGTCGCCGATCAAAATGGAAAATTCGTTCGGGCAACGAACGACGCATTGGAGAGCAAGCAGAACCTGCTTTTGACCTGCGCGGGCTACGGTAAACTGCTGGGCAGGGAGCGGTCTTTCGTAACGACGGCGATCTCCCGCTCGCCCCTCGATGGGGCCTCCTATAAACACCTCGTGGTTTCCAATCGGGCCGGCACGCGCTTTCTCGAGGTCGCTTATCAGGCGGATTTTATTGAAAAAACGCTGCTGGATGCGAGCCGTTCCGATCCAGGTATCCTAGCGGTGAATCTTTACGCCGGCGACGGTGCGCCACTTGGGGAATTTGGACCCCAGGCCACTGGTGCACGCGCTGCGAGCGCGCCTCTTCAGTGGAACGGAAAAGAAGGCGTCGAATACCAAGGGGACCGTGCGATTTTCACGAAGATCGTTCCCTTGAAAGATCCGAATTGTTGCGAATGTAACGTTTTGCAAGCGAGTGGAAAGGGATATCACTACGTTTTACGGACCGCTGTTTCGTCCTCGGTACTCGCCTCCTCTCTCGGCCACCTCCGGACGATCATGGCGATTGGCGCTACGCTGGCCATCGGCTTCGCGTTCGTTTTGTCCATGGTGATCTCGCGCCTGCTCGTGGCGCGAATCGATGCGCTTCGTAAAGCCATCAACGGTATTTCGTCTTCGGATCAAGTGAAGGTCCGGGTACCCGGCGAAGGGCCCGACGAGATCGGTGCTTTAGCCTCGGCGTTCAATCGGATGCTCGAGCGTCTCGAAAAGAGCCAAGCGAAATTTTTACGGACTGAGAAAGGCAAATTGATGTTCCGGATGACGACACAAGTCGCACAGGACATCCGCTCGCCCCTCGCCGCGTTCAACGTCCTCGAACGGGATTTTTCCACCTTACCGCGCGAAAGTCGGCAACTTTGGAGAAGTGCGACGAATCGAGTGCGCGACATCGCGAATAATCTTCTCAACCAACGTCCGGAACTTGAAGACGCGGCCGAAACGCCTCGGAAAGATTCACCGCGCGTGCAACTCGTTTCGAGTTTGCTCGAACCCATCGTTTCGGAAATGCGATTGCATGCCCGCCCGGGCGTGACGATCGAGTGCGGCTTGGACGCGAAATCCTACGGCTGGTACGCGTACGTCGAGGCCGTCGAATTCCAACGCGTGATCGCTAATCTCGCTAAACATGCCGTCGATTCGATCGAAGAGAGCGGCCGGGTACGCCTCAGCCTGACCCGAGTCGATCACGATCTGCTGATTTCGATCTCGGACGATGGTCCCGCGAAAACGGCGGATGCGGACGAGAAAGCCACCCCGCGCGATCACGAATTCAAGCACGCGGCCAGCCGACTCGAAGTTTGGGGCGGGCGAGTCGAATTGCAGTCCGAAGACGGCATCGGTACCGAACGAAGAATTTTCTTACCGATGGCCGAGGCGCCTTGGTGGTACGTCGAACGCATCGAGGTGCCATCCAATACCCTTCTGGTCGTCGCGGACGACGACCCAAGCATCCACCACATCTGGCAGCGGACCTTCGACACCCACATGTTGGATAAGAACGGATGCACGCTGGTTTGTTTTTCGACTCCGGACGAACTCTCGGCATGGATCAACGCGAACCCGCAGAAAGCCCGGCATAGCCAATTCTTCATCGACCACGATTTCGCGCAAGGAGTGGAGAATGGCTTACAACTCATCGAGCGCCATTCGATTCAATCACGCAGCTTCCTGGTGACGAACCGTTATGGAGAACGCTCCGTACTCGAAGTTTGCGCGCGACTGCGCGTGAGAATCATACCGAAAACGATGCTTGGCTTCGTTCCCGTCGAGGGATCGCTCGAGTGGCGGTCGCCGGATCGAATTTCGAATCAACCGACTACATTGGAAGTTTAAAGCGAACGGCCTTTGAAATGAAAAATACGATATACGCACTAATTTCGGTTTTATTCCTCGTCTCAGCATCTTCTTTCGCCGGCGATCCCGTCGACCCCTGTCCGAGAATGGCGGGACGCTATTCGTGTCCGAAAACCCCTGATCAAGACGAATTGGAGTTTGAAGTTTTTCAAACTCGAGTGGGTAAAAAGATGCGCTACATCTTTCGGTATGCGGGGTTTCCCGACGACATCGCGGAAGCATCCCCCTACGGCGTTTTGAATCGCTATCCCCACGGCGACCAATTTATTTTTTGTGTCGATCACTCCCTGATCTACGTCAAACGACAGAACGACAGCGGCACGCTTCAGCAAAGCTTCCGTGGTTCGCGCGGCGAGTACGTAGTAAAAGTCAGTGGAAAAGAAGTGATCCGCTGCAACCGAACGAAGTAATCTCCTGACGACGTTCGGTCGTGCCGCGAGATTCATCGCGCGACGCCGAGCTTGTCGAAGTGGTCGCTACGTATTCCCCAGCACGCGTTCGGTGACCCTTTGGTCTAGTCCGATCACCATTTCAGAAGCAAGAGTGCGCCGGCCGCCATGGCTTCTTCGGTACAGAATTCAGGAGTTCCTTTGGCATATCCCGCATAGAGACCATATCCAATCACGGGCGTATCGGATCCTTTTAGAATGGCTCCGTTCTGCACGTTCACATTGCCAACGTAAGTGCCATAGCCCGCAACGGCCGCACCGGTGGCCATGCGAACGATTCCACTCTCCACGTTGCCGACGTAAGTGCCATAGCCTGCGACGGGCGCGCCGGTGGCCATGCGAACGATTCCGTTCTCCACGTTACCGACGTAAAGTTCGCCACCTGCGTTGGTGGTGCTTCGAACGATTCCCTTCCTCACGTAACCCACGTAGGTCTCCACGACAGGGGAACCCGTGATTGCGTAGAGGTAACACTCATCCGCGAAGGCGGCTGAAAGAGAGAGTAAAATGGCGATAGCCGGTACGAAAATTTTAAGCATAGGTTAAGTCCTCAAATGATCCGGCGATTCCAGGCAGCCCGGTGTTTGAGCTAGGATTTGCCAAGGCCGTAAAAGCACAGGGCGTACCAAACTCAGCTTGGATATAGAGCCCCCGCACGGTTGCTCGCTGTCTAAGTTTCCAACACCTGGCTATTCGTCTCCGTAC
>CAZAKW010000283.1:0-794 GCA_964485835.1 uncultured Bacteriovoracaceae bacterium | reverse complement strand
TTGGCGGCGCACCCGAGAGTCAAAAATTCGACTCTCTACCTACTACCCCCTGTCTTCTTGCTCTTTCCTGATTCACAAAACCGTTTAGTATTAATGGGTGAGAACCATTCTTGGCCTATCGATCCTCCTCTCCTTATCGATTCTATCTATAGATGCTTTCGGGAAAGGCGCCGTGTGGACGAGCGGAACTCACCGGCGCCTCGAGGGGAATATTGCCGGCACATTCACGGTAAATTTCTCCGTTACCAACCAATCAGATTCCGCCCTCGTTTTTATTTCCGCGGACAAGGACAATAAAGGCTGCTCCCTCACCTTTTATCCGAAAGGCCCCTTGAAACCGGGAGAAGATCGTGAGGTTGGTTTCTACTGCGAGCTTCCAAAAAATTTAACGGGCCCTTTCCGACGATCTATTTGGATTCTCACGAACCAAGGAGAGCGGTTTGAGCTTTCCGTCGTCGGGGAGGCGCTTCCGCTGAGTGAACAACTCAAAAACTTTACGGACGAGTTACTCATCGCGGAAATTGCTCCTGCTTACAATCATTTCATCAGAGAATTCGAATCCTATTTGGCTACTGACTTTTCCAAGCATAGCACCATCGAGTCTTGCCTCACTTCGCGATCGCTGAGCCAAGAAAGCGAACAAGCGGATAAACCGATGGAAATCTGGGCAACCGGCGTAGCGAAAGTGGCGAGATATTTGGCTCCGCCGGAAAAGTTGGCGTCGAGGATCAATCCGATGGAGTTAGAATTAAGGCGCCGCTACCCCGCTCAGGCAGATCGGGTAATCGCTCTGG
>CAZAKW010000282.1:2087-3985 GCA_964485835.1 uncultured Bacteriovoracaceae bacterium | reverse complement strand
CCTGATAAGGCGTGTACTGGGTGTACCAGCCTGGATTCTCCAAAACATTTCTCAAAATGACGTTTGGCACCAGGGTATCGACGTACCCCATGCCGAGATAGGATTTGAAAACCTGATTTTGATTTGCGATTTCACGAACCTCGCGAAGGGCCTCTTCTTCAGACAACGGGCGGTCGAGCGAAAGCTCCCTTCCCAAACGAATTCCTTGGGGAACGGTCTGTGAAATCAGATCCGCGATCGACGCCACGCCGAGTGCTTGGAGCATTTCGGACTTTTGCTGGGAATTTAATCCGATGTGCCGGGATTCGAAAGATTCGGAGGCAAGAAGAGAATGGGAGTCGATCATGCAAAAACCTCTAGATTTCCAGGACTCTATCAACGGAAAAAATATTGTTCCAGCGCACGATTTCGCCTTGACCAAATATTCCTCTCGAACCCTTGAGAAAACTACCGAGTCAGCTATGTTCGTCTTTCGCAAATGTGGACTCCCCTCTCAGAAACTAAACCTGAATCCCCTACCGCCTCCTCCCATCTCGAACTCGACGATTCGGCGCAGCGAATGCGTATGAATCAGGTGTTCAACACGGCGCTCGTTTCTTCTCACGCTGAGACTCGTCCAGAGACCGCGGAGGAAATCCAGGGACTCATGAAGACTTCCGCATTTGGCGCCATTCTCCAGTCCGTCCAGCTTCTCGCTGGCGACCAGGGGATCTCCGAGGTTGAGGCTGCGCGCGAAATTATCGCGACTTTTCGGCAAATGGACCGCCTTTGGACCGAATATTTGGTCTCTGAGGGCGCCGAGTGTCTTAAAAAGTCGATCTGACCCGGATTCTAGGTCTTAAGGACGAAGTCCCATCGTACCAGCACTTGTCCTTCTGGATCGACTAGGCCGCGTGGGGGGTTGGGGAATGGACCTGCATCGTTAAAAGCTTTGATCGCGGCTTCGTCGAGATCTTTCGTACCCGATGCGCCGATGATTTGGACTCGGGTAATTCTTCCAGAATCGTCCAAAGAAACCATGATCTGGGTCGTATAGTCGGTTTCGCTCGCCAGCTGGCGGCCACGGTAAAAGTATTTCGCTAATCGATCCCGAAGCGACTTCTCCCATGCCCGGTCCAAGCGCTCACGGATTCTTTTGAAATAGCCATAGAACACGAATTCTCGCGTGTTCAGCAGCGTCTGCTCGCCTTCTTTAAACCCTTTGACGTATTCTCCTCGCGCTTGGGCGGTTAAGGCCGCCTCTTCAATGGGATTCCGTTTTTTAGGCCTGGATTGGGTTTCTTTTCCGGTGGGAATCGCGATGCCAAACTTAGCCAACGCACCCGTGCCCATGAGCGCCTTTGCCGGAGGTGGCGTTTGGATTTGAGGCTGGTCTTGGGGTTGGGCTTTCGCCTGCTGACCGTGCGACGTTTTCGGTGCGGTTCCGACCTTCGGCATCGACATCTTTTGTTTTTCGACGACCTGGGTCTGCTCGCCTAAAAATGCGTCCGGTGCGGCCTTCGCCGTCTTCGTCCCGGCTTCGGATTGGACCACCTGGTTTTTGGTCCGGTCTTTCGTTTGGGGCAATGGATCGACTTCGATGTAAGTCGTCGAAGTCGTTTTAGCGGGCGCGTTTACCCGCGAACGCGTGGCTCCTACGACGAAAATCGCCAAAAAAATCCCGTGTAAAAGTACCGAAAATAAAAGTGCCGGTGGTGTTTTCCGAACGGTTCCCATCAGGGAACTTGTCGGGGCTATTCAATGTCTTCTTTAAGAAAATCCCCGGCAGAGCGCGCCGGAGCCGGTTTTCCATTTTCACTTGAACCCGACTCTTTTGGTTCGGTGCCCTCGAGAAAAGCCTCTTTGATTGCATATGAGGCATTGGGCGGCGCCAATTTTCCCGTTTGAGGGTGGATTGA
>CAZAKW010000282.1:0-2077 GCA_964485835.1 uncultured Bacteriovoracaceae bacterium | reverse complement strand
TACATCAAAATCGATTTCAGGATGTTCTTTGACCGCCTCTTTCATAAATTCCAGCCAAATTGGCAGCGCGGCGCGTCCACCTGTCTCGCTCTTTCCAATGGGTTTAGCCGCATCGTAGCCCACCCAAGCACCGGCGACGAGATTTGGCGTAAATCCAACGAACCAAGCATCGTGATAATCGTTCGTCGTACCCGTTTTGCCGGCGGCCGGCCGGCCGAGTGCCTTCGCTTCGTGTGCGGTACCAAAGCTGACCACTTCCCTCATCAAGTGGCTCGTGACGTAAGCGATCCGCGGATCCATCACTTGGTCGGGGTCGCTTCGGAGAGGATAAGCCGGCATTCGCGGGATCGTGGATTCAGCAGTCCCTAACGCGGAACTCTCAGATTCTTCCGTCTCCACGACCGGCGGAGCAGGCGGAAGCTCCGCTGCGATCGAGCGCATCACCTCGCCGATGGAACGCGTCGCTGGCGGCGCGATTTCTTCGAGGATTTTTCCGTCCCGATCTTTCACGATCGAGTAAAAAATCGGGGTGATCTTCCGCCCAAGCCTAGGATAAACGGCATAAGCGCGAGTCATCTCGGCAAGCGAAATGGTACCCGAACCCAGTGACACGGAAAGGTCGTTGGGAAGCTCCGATGGCATCCCGATCCTTTTTGCGAAATCGGTGACCGAAGCGATGCCGACGTCCTGTACGATTTTAATCGTCGGGATGTTTCTGGATTTGATCAACGCCTGTCGAAATGTCGTATCTCCGTAAAATTTCTCCTCGAAATTCGCAGGTTTCCATTTTCCAGTTTCTTCGTCGTTATAGACGATCGGGGCGTCGACGACGATCGAAGCCGGGGTGTATCCTTTTTCCAAAGCGGCCGAAAAAATCATCGGCTTGAAGGCGGATCCCATCTGCCGTTGCGCTTGAAGCGCCCGATTGAATTCCGATTTCGCGAAACTAAACCCCCCCTCGACGGCGAGGACTTGCCCCGTCGACGCATCCATAGCGAAAAGAGCGCCTTGAATCTCCGTATCCTGTTCAAGGCTACCGATGATCTTCCCGTTCTCGCGGCGAAGCATCCTCACCTGGATCACGTCGCCTCGCTGGAGAACTTGGGAAGGATGCTTAACGCCGTACTTGGCCCAGGTAAGTTCACTGAGCGGAATTTCGACCCGGATTGCTCCGATGCTCACAATCGCCGCTTTCGCTTTCTCGTCGATCGACGTGACGATTCCAGGATAAATTTCCCCCGGTTGGAGGATATCGGCTTCTTCTTTCATCCCCGCGAATCGCACCGCTTCGATCGTATCCACTTCGCCGTTGGGCAGAAGGACATCGTACCCCAATTGATCAATGACAAGTTGGATGCGTGCTTTCTCAAGCGCTTTAGCGATCTCTTCGTCTTTTTTTATTCGTTTTAAAGGTCCTCGAAATCCACTGCGACGATCGATCGCACGTAATCCTTCGCGAACCGATTTTCCCGCGGCTTGAAGGAGCGCGGGGCTGACGTTCACGAAAATCTGGAGACCGTCTTCATAGATGGCGCGATCCCCGTATTTTTCCTGGACGAGACGCCGTACCGTCTCGACGTAATAGGCGCTGAACTTAGGATTCACGTCCACTTCGCCGTGGACCTTCAAATTTTCATTCACCGCCGATTCGTATTCCGCCTGGGTAAGGTAACGATTCTCAAGCATCCGGCGAAGCACGTAGATCTGGCGCTCCTTGGCTTTCTTCGGATTCAGGTGAGGAGAGAATTTTCCCGGCGCCTGGGGCATCCCCGCGATCATCGCCGCTTCGGCGACCGTCAGGGCGGAAACGTCTTTATCAAAATAAACCTTCGCCGCGGCCTGAACTCCGTGGGCGCCGTGCCCCAGGTAAATTTGATTGAGGTAAAGGTAAAGGATCTGCTCCTTTTTCAAGTTTCGTTCGATTTGACTGGCCAGAATCAGCTCTTTTGCTTTCCTTACGAAACTGCGTTCGGGCGTTAAAAGCAAAGACTTGGCGACCTGTTGGGTAATCGTACTTCCGCCTTGCACGACGTGGCCTGCACGATGGAGAATGCGGCGGCCCATCTGCTGGATCGTG
>CAZAKW010000281.1:0-3986 GCA_964485835.1 uncultured Bacteriovoracaceae bacterium | reverse complement strand
AGCATCCGAACCACCAGCCTACATGGATCGAAAAGCTCTTCGCCGAGTCCGGATATAAGAACAAAGCCGATTTCATTCACGACCGCTTCGCGAAACCGATGACGGAACTTTTTTCCCAGCTCGGATTCGATGCCGGCATCACCGCGCAGATGCACCAGCAGAATCTGATGGTCAGCGTCGAGAGGATGCCAAACGGACGGCATCAGGTGACCGGTCTCTTCATCCGGGATACCGAAGCGCTCTTTCCGGTCCTCTCTCTCCAAGCGCGCGCGGGGCGAAAGCCTTTGTCGCCGGATGACCTCCTGGCAACAACCCCAGCGTCGCGCGCGATGCGCGGTCTATACAACGCGGAAGACCAGATCTTTATGTATAAGATTTCCGCTTCCAAGTTCCTGCAGGGTTACGGCGAGGACATGCGGTACAACTCGCTTCGCAGCGTTTTTAAGTACTTTCTGAATGACGACCAGCTCGATACCGTCACCATGAAAATGGATGACTATTTCGTCAGTAAGATGAACCAGGCGCTGCCGAAGGAATTCGCCTCGAAGCGTATCTCGCAGGTCCGGAAGAACTTCTTCGAATTCGATAAAGACAAGCTGCTCAAGCTGGGACGGGACGATATTTTGGCGAACCGCCGGATACTGAACGAAAAGACCGACTTTTTCGTCAGGAACTATGAGTCGTGGATTCACTCCCTGTTGATGTACGAAACTCGCCCGAGCGAAGTCGGGAGTTTGTGCACCTTCATTCTGAAGAAGCTTCCGGCCGACCTTTTAGGACACTAACTCGGCGCTCACCTAAAAATTGCCTTTTCCCGCCGAAATGCGATTCTAGAACCATGGAAATCGTAAACTTTTACGCCGTCGTCGGACCGGCGGTACTGATTTTGATCGCGTGCGAGGTCATTTACTGCCTCGTGAAAAAGAACGGTTATTACAGCTTCCAGGATAGCCTGATGGGTCTCGGGACCATGATCATCGCCCAGTGCGTGAACGTCGCCCTGACCTACCCGATTCTCGTCGGGTACGGATGGATCTACGAAAACTTTTCGCTCTTCACGATCCCGGCCACCTTCTGGTCCCTCGTCCTCTGTTACCTCGGAGTGGATTTCCTCTTCTACTGGTTCCACCGCGCGGGACATCGCGTGAATATTCTGTGGGCCGCCCATGTTCCCCATCATAGCGCCGAAGAACTGAATTACGCCGTCGCCCTGCGGGCGAGTCTTACCCAGCGCATCGCCTCGTTTCTGTTCTACTGGCCGCTCGCGTGGCTTGGATTCTCCCCGGAAACGATCATCCCGATCGTCGCCCTGAATCTGATCCTCCAGCTCCTCCCCCATACGCGGGTGATTCCGAAGCTGCCGACCTGGATCGACAGCTGGCTGAACACGCCCTACCATCACCGCATCCATCACGCGGCCAACCCGATTTACTGGGATAAGAACTACGGCGGCACGTTCATCTTTTGGGACCGAATTTTCGGGACCTTCGAGCCTGAGACGGAAGTTCCCTATTACGGGGTCTCGATTCATCCCCGCAGCTGGGACCCGACTTACCTGAACTTCCACTGGTACTGGGTCCTCTTCCAGGACGCGCGCGCCGCGACGCACTGGGTGGATAAAATAAAGATCTGGTTCAAGCCCCCCGGATGGCGGCCCCGAAACTTGGGCCCTTACGAGAAAAAGGATTATTTCGTCGATGGGGTTCAGCAGAAGTATCAGACCCAGGCCCTGCCGGGCTCCTCGGGTTACCTCCTTCTCCAGGCGATCTTCGCTTTCGGGATGCTCTATCTGGTCATCGATCCTAAATCGCCGATTTCGACTCCCGACAAATGGATTCTGTCCGGACTTCTCTACCTATCCGTCACTCTTTGGGCCGGTATTTTAGAATCGAAACGCTGGGCCCTCCCCCTCGAACTGCTCCGGATCCTGCTCTTCGCGGGGTTTATCGGCGCCATCCTCAGGGAGCATCCTCTCCGTTTCGAGTCCGTGGCGTGGATCGGGCTCGCCGTCCTGGCCCTTTCGACGCTCTGGGTGTCGCGCGCGTTCATTCAGCAAAAAAAAAGGGCCGCTCCCGTGGGAGCGACCCTTCACTGATTCGAATCGTCTGAGTTAGTTACAGACGTTGCGGCTCTGCTTCCATTCGGTGATGGAAGACCAGTTGCCCTGGTCTACGGCGTCGCGAATATACCGTCCGCCTTCGCCTTTGACTTTCACGATATCGCGGTTGTGATCCTGCGCGAAGATCGCGTAGCTGCTGAAAGAGCGGCCGGCGGTGCCGTAGCACTGGTTCATTTGGAAATCGCGGATACCGTCTTCGCGGTAAACCACGTTCACGTTATCCCAGGCCACAAGCTGGCCGCTGTTACTGAGGGCGGCGTTCACGATCGTGGTGTTCGTATTGGAAACCATTTTCCATTCCTTCACGCCCGACATGATGACTTTCTTGCTGACCGGAGGGCAGTTTCCGCTCGTGCCCTGTGGGTGCACGACCCAGAGATCGCCATCGCGCTCGAAGTAGATGACGGCGGAGTCGTTCGGATGCTGCGAGATTTTGAAGTCTCTGACGTTATTCGTGATCTGACATTTCTTCTGCTGGGCGTTCGCGAAGTAACGATAGAGGTTTCCTGCGGAGTCCAGAATGTACTGGTCCGCGGCATCGTTGCGGCGAGCGTTTTTACAGTTCGAATTGCTGCGATCCAGGCAGTCGGCGGCAGGATTACGTTCGACGGTCTGAATCCCCGCGTCGAACTGACCCAGAGTCGCGGACTGTTTCGATTGGTGCGCGCAACCAACAAATCCAACGGCGAACAGCGCGATAAAAGCGTACTTTTTCATTTCTTCTCTCTCCTTGAGTAAACGACCAACACCCTGTCGGTAAACGTGAGGCCCTCATCGGCCCGTATAAAAGCCTAAAGACCACTCCGTCCTTTGTAAACGGCAGAAAATCCCCACAGAATACCCTAAATAACGGAAAATTGACGCTCGCCCATGTCTCGCTCGCGACCCAGTCGCGATCTCAAAGGGATTTCCTCCACTTACAGTTCTCTTACACCCCGTCGTCGTCCACTCACCGTATCCTAAGAGGCAGAATCGAGGACAAAGTGATGAGGATGACGAATTCCAGCTTCCGCAAAGGACTGCGTGCTCTGCGCGTTACTTGGTCCGTAACCGAACCGCTGCTCGGCTTCGCGGTTCTGGGATTCTTCGTTTTCCTGGCCTTCGGGGCCGACGGACTCTTCCCGAAGGTCCTCGCCACCGGAGCGGCCTGGAAGATCGGCCTCTACCTCGTCGTCATGACGCATATTACGATCACCGCCATGAGCCTATGCTTCCACCGGATGCACACCCACCAGGGCGTGACCTTTCCGAAGTGGCTCGACTGGACCATGCAGTCCTGGCTGGCACTGACCACGGGGATGTCGAAGCTCGACTGGGTTTCGATCCATATCTATCACCACGCGCATTCGGACCAGGAGAAGGACCCCCATAGCCCGAAACACAAAGGCCTCGCGCGGATTTTCTTCTTCGGCGTCTATGATTACGTCGTCGCCAAAGACTGGCCCGAAGTGCAGAAAATTCGGAAAAAAATCCCGGAAGATCGCTTCGAGTCTTTCCTGAAACGCAATCCGCTCATCGGCCCGATCGTGACCGCTACGGTACTGACCATCGCGTTCGGACCGGCGTGGGGCGGACTCGTGGCGCTCTCGACCTTCGCGATCTCGCCGCTCTTCGCCGTCGGAGGCGTGAACGCGATCGCCCATGCTTTCGGTTACCGCAATTACGAGACGACGGACGAGAGCCGGAACATCGGATTTCTTTTTCCGCTGAACTGGATGATCTGTGGAGAACTCGACCACAACAACCATCATGCGCACCCGCGATCTTGCTCGTTCCGCCACCGGTGGTTCGAGTTCGATATCGGATATTTCTTTATCCAGCTACTTTCGAAAGTCGGCCTCGCGAAGATTAAAACGGCGGCGACGGT
>CAZAKW010000280.1:0-4025 GCA_964485835.1 uncultured Bacteriovoracaceae bacterium | reverse complement strand
CTTCGGCTCCGCGCGCGAAATATGTTCGGCCACCCGCAAGCCGTAGTCGGGGACATCGACGGGACGAAACGTGGCGTTGGGGGGAATCCAGCGCATCGGAACCGTCTTCACAGCCCCTTCGTCCGAAATCAGAAGCAGGTTTTCGTTTAAGTCGACGCCGCTTTCCGTCCGGCCTTCCCCGACTTGAATCGTTCCGTCGACACCGAACTGGTACGTCAACCAAGAACCATAGAGGAGAAGCAGGATTCCAAGGTGGGCGCAAAGAAAAGGGAGGTGTTTTTTTTGCCAAGGCAACCGCGACATCGCGACCGCGAAAATCAGCCAGCCGAGCAATCCCAAAAGTCCGAAGAAAAACCAAGTTTGGTAGACCCAGTACTGGGCACTCGGGGTATCGTAAATCGACTCAAGAATCGTTGCGACGATCAACGAGGCGGTCAACCCAAGCATCACGAGGACGGCGAATTTCAGACTGACCGAGATCCGCCAGAAAATTCGCCAAAGCTGCTTCATTTGCTCTTCGTCACACGGCTTGCGATCGTGCGACCGAGATCAGACCCCATTTGGCCTTTTTGGGAAAGCGGCACCCCCGCCATCGCCAGAACCTCGCGCTGGACGATCCGTTCGCGTTCGAATACGTCCTTGGGCAAGTCGGTATGTTTGCTCTCGGGAAAAACACGGTCGTAAATGAATTCCCGGAAAAATCCGGCGGGACGTCCCACGCAGACGCGCGCACGTGAACGCAACGTTCGGGACCAAAGCCATTTGTGTTTGTGCCCGGGACCGGTGAAATCGATCAGAAGGTCGATTTTCGCGCTCGCCGGGAGTTTCTCGCCCAGGGGCGAAGCGTCCGTCGTCGCGAAATAAATTTTACTGCCCGGATAAGTCAGCTGGATTTTTTGCCGAAGCGACGCATCGTCGTAAACAATCGAGCGTCCTGAGAGGACGACGAAAATCGTTTTGACCTGATCAATCCGGTTCTTACGAATTCCTTCGTCGTTGAGTATTTGTAACAGAGACGAAGTGGATTCCGGATCGTGAAAGTTATCGGGACTGGTCATACCCGAAAAATTAACACCGTTTCGGACGTCTCTCCAGTGATTCCTAGGTTATTCCGTGGGCTTCCGCGTGCCTGAGTAAAGTTCGTACGTTAAAAGTCGGCACTCAATTGCCCCATTGAACAGGACATGTCGGCGCGCTGCGCGAAGACCGACTTCTTTAGCCAAGACCGAGGAACCCGTCAGTATCGCCCCCTGCCATCCCCCGAATTTCTTTTTCATCGTGTCGCCGATCCTCCGATAAAGGGGAACAAGAGCTGGCTCCTCGCCTAATCGCTCGCCATACGGCGGATTCACGATAAACAGTCCCTTTTCGATGCCGCTGGGGCGCTCTGCGGATTCGAGTTCGCGTCGCTCGAAGTGGACAAGCCCGTGCATTCCCGCCCCCTCAAGGTTTGAAAGAGCGAACCGGATCGCCGCGGGGTCCTCGTCAAAGCCCACAATCTTCGGTAATTTTTTGGCGTCCAAGACTCGTCCTTGCTCGGCATGGCGAACGAGCCGCTCCCACACCGAAACGTCGTGCTTTTTCCACGCGCTGAAACCCCAGCGCCTGCGAAAAAGTCCCGGAGCCGTTCGCGTCGCGATCAAAGCCGCTTCAAGCGGGATCGTCCCGGAGCCGCACATCGGATCGACGAGCGCCCCGCCTTCCTCGGCGATTTTCGGATAACCCGAGAGAAGCAAGAGTGCCGCCGCCAGATTTTCCTTCAACGGTGCTTCCCGCTGCTCAAGCCGATAGCCGCGTTCGTGCAAGGATTCGCCCGATAAATCGATCGCAATCGAGGCCTCGTCGTTCCGTAGATAAACGTTCACGCGAATATCGGGAGCCGTGAGATCGACCGATGGTCGTTCGCCGTGAATGGATCGCAATTGATCGCAAATCGCGTCTTTGGTTTTTTGCGCGCCGAACTGGGAATGGGTGATCGTGGAGTGGCTATTGGCGAAGTCGACCGCCAACGTCTCGCGCGCGGTTAAGTGATCGCTCCAACGGATGGCTTTAGTGCCGCCGTAAAGTTTCTCCGGGGTCGGAGCCGGAAATCGATGGAGCGGTAAGAGCACCCGATTGGCGATGCGAGACCATAGGCAAGCCGCATACGCAGCCGTCAAAGGTCCGGAAAACTCGACTCCGGCGGTTTTCGGTTGGGAAACGCTCGCTTCCGAGAGTTCCGGGAAATCGGCCCTTAATCTTTCGAAGATTTCGGTGAGTTCTACGGCGAGCGCCGCTTCCATTCCTTTAGGAGTTGTCGCGAAAAAGTTCATAAGCCTGCCTCGCCTAAGCGAGGTCCTTTAGGATTTGGTCGACGTGACCACCGACTTTCACTTTCGGATAAACTTTCCGGATCGTTCCTTGACCGGAAGCATTCACGTCGATCACGTAAGTCGTCCGGTCGATCCCCATATACTTGCGACCATACATACTCTTTTCCTTCCAAACCCGGTACGCTTCCAGCATCGTTCCGCTCGGGTCCGATAAAAGAGTAAAAGGAAGCTTGTACTTGGTTTTGAATTTAACGTGGCTTGCGACCGAATCCTTACTCACGCCGAGTACGATCGCCCCGTGCGACTTCACACGTGCGAACGAATCCCGAAAGTCGCATGATTCTTGGGTGCAGCCCGGGGTGTCGTCTTTCGGATAAAAATACAGCACGACCGTCTTATCGGCAAAGTCCTTAAGCGAAACCTTCACTCCCGCATCCGAAACGACGGAAAAGGTAGGCGCTTTTTGACCCTCGTTTAAAAGATCGGGAGCGCTCTTTTGCGAGACGAGCTTACCGAGGGTCTTTTTCACGGCCGCGACCGCTTGGTTCGCCGCGGACTTAAGGCGTCCCTTCGGTGCGGCGGATTTTTTCGCCGTTTCTTTCTTAGGCTTCGCTTGAGCTGCAGTCGCTAGGCGGCTCGCCGTTTTTTTCGGAGCCTGGGCCCCGGATTTTTTTGCGGGGGTCTTCTTGCTTGTTTTTCCTACGGCGGTCTTCTTTTTCATACGGCTCTTTTGCTTCATACGTTGCTTCATAAAGCTCCTTTACCAATCCACATTTTAAGATATTTTCCTTCCGGAAACTCAAGCTTCACCGGATGGTCGATGGCCTGCGTCCCGCGCGCCACCCACCGCATCGTTTTGCCGTTTCTGAGCGTCGCTTTTGCGATTTGGGCGGCGAATTCAGATTCTTCCAAAAGCTGCGAACACGAGCAAGACACCATCCATCCTTCCGGCGAGAGCAAGCGCGAAGCCTCGGTGTTCACTTTTAAATACGCATGTTTGCCGGTGGGAATATCTTTGCGACTGGGGATCAACGCGGGAGGGTCGCAGATCACAACGTCGAATTCGAGATCGCCAAGCTTAGGCAGATCCGCAAGCACGTCGGCTTCCAAGACTTCGGCCCGTCCGCCAGCCTTCTCCACGTTCGCTTTCGCAAACGAGAGTGCGCGCGCCGAAGCGTCTACGAGGAGGGCCTCCGTCGGAATGCCGCGCGCGGAAAGGGCGGATGCGATCTGGGTCGACCACTGGCCGACATAGGTACAAAGATCGAGGACTTTCACCGCGCGATTCGGCTTGCGGTTTTGATAGGAACGCAGCAGCAGGTCGGTGAGTTGGCGGATATTCTCGGCTTGATCGAGAAAGAACCCCGTTTTCTGGCCGCGGACCAGGTCGGCGTGGAAGAGTACGAACGCGCCGGCTTCGGCCTGAGAATCGGCGGCGCGAACGCGAATCCATTCCCCCGCGCCGTTCACTTCGCCCGTTACTCTGGGTTCTTCGATCGGAATCCCTTCTTGCTTGCGGTGACTGACATCGTTGCGGACCACGACGCCTCGGGGCTTTGCCACCTGCTCGATTGCTTGAAGAAGATTCGGAAGAATTCGGTCAATCCCCGCGGTGTGCGCCTGCACGACGACCACGGTCGACTGGTTCTCGGTCTGATAAGCATCCAGAATCAATCCCGGAAGATCGTCTCCTTCTCCGTAGACCCACCGAAA
>CAZAKW010000279.1:808-4048 GCA_964485835.1 uncultured Bacteriovoracaceae bacterium | reverse complement strand
CGCGCCAACGTACGATCAAATCCATCGCCGTAAAACGGGAGGCTTCCTAGTACCGTTCGAACGACACCGGTCTCTGAGTCGAGCCGACGAACACGATAGGGGCCATAGGAATTTTCACGTCCACCGTCAGTGAAAAACAGGGTATCCCCTGGACCGACGGCGATACTCGCAATTTGAGGGCATGCTTCGGCCGCTAGAATTCCTTCGTCTCCACACGCTGGAATTGGGGTGGCGCCCACAAGCTGGGTCCCACTTTCGCCGTTTTCGATACTAGCGTTGATAGTGTATTCCCATAGACGATTGCCGCGATTGGTGATGAGGGTTCGATCGGAAGCGCGAAAAGCTGCGCCCATGTTTCCGCCGCTACCGAATAAGACAGCGCACTTATAGTTCGTTCCAGAAAGAATTTTGCGACATCCCGTACTTTGGGTGCCCCCGCCGGCGGACATATAAAAGCTGTAGTAAATCGTCGCTCCGTGGTCGAGTGCGATGAGGGCCGCATGCGGAGGGAGTGCGCTTCCCCATGTGCCATTGAAATAACTGCCAAGACTTACATTTAAGGCATTCGCACCGCCGCTCACGGGGGGGGGCGTATTTGAACAGTCTCCGCCCACGGGCGACATTACGTTTGGGGTTCCGTCTGGGTTTTGGGTTAATTTGTACAGGCGCAATCCGGTATTTCCAACCGAAGCACAGCTGGCAAAAAAGTAAAACGAATCATCCTCATCAAAAGTCATAGCGCCCCGGGACCAGTGGACATCGTTTGGAGTTGCGGTGTCACTGACGTTTGAAGTTGCCGGTCCGAGATATCGACGGGCAATATTGTTCGCAAAATCAATTTGCCAGATTCCCGAGTCGGAGCTTGCCGCTAGGTAAAGACGTCCTTTGGAATCAAACTGAGGTCTAGAAGCTTGTGCAAGCGGCAGTTTAATGGACTGTGGAAGAGTGCCGCCATCGGTTAGGTTGCTCGTTCCGTTGCTCACAGGAGTCTTCACAAGTCCCGTTCGGGCATCGAGCAGCCGTATATCGCTCGCACCAGTATCTAGGCCGGCAATATCTCCAGTTAATGGATTTATTGCGATCAAATTGGAAGTTGAACCGTGAAGCTTAGCGCCGAGTCCAGATCCGCCATCCCCGGAGTCTACCGAACCGGCGTAGATATCCCAATTGGGTATATTAAAAACATTCGAGATGATGAGGGGACTCGTGTTGCCAGCGCGATCGCGAGCGCGAGCGCGAATCCGGAAGTAGCTACTCGAAGGGGCGGCAAGAGTAACGGTGCCAGAGTAGGACGTTTGTCCTACTCCGATACTTCCAACCCACGTGCGATTGGCTTCTACGGATGCGTCCAGTCCAGTAACGTGGTTAGTCCAAAGCGTGTTATTTTGAGTAGCGTCGATTTCTAGAGGATTTGGATCCAAGCCCTCGGTATCGGTTAGAGAGTATTCGATCTTAACGCTTTCTCCGGCGAGAAAAGTTTCCGTTCCAAATCGAGGCCCTGCGGTTGCGTTCGTAATCGAAAGGGCGACTATTCTTGGCGGATTTCCGACCTCATAGGTGATTGTATCGAAGTTCACGCCGGTCACTTCGGGGGTAGCTCCACTAATAACGGTAGTGTTCCCCGCCAGATCCCTCGCCCAAACGCAAATTTTCTTTATGCCGTCCACTGGAGAAAAAGAAATCGGGTAGTCAACGGAAGCCCCCGGAGTGAGAGGAGCATACGGCTTCCAAACGCGATCGTTATTTTGGTCCTCGCAGTTCGCAGAAGACGGTACGATTAGTTTCACTGCGATCTCGAAGCTAGTGGCAAGGTCGTCAGTAGCCCGAACTCGAACTTGTGCGGTAGGCGTGCCGACGAAAGCATCACCTACGGTGTCGGAAGCATTCGCGGGATTGATGACGGCTCGAGTGAGAACGGGTTTTTGAGTGTCGATGGTGAGAGAAAGAACCTGTGCGGAACTCCGGTTGGCATGGGAGGAGGAAGAGTCACGGGCCCAAACATAGAGAGTTTTTAACCCGCTGCTCGAATCGGAAAAAGTGTGGGTATAGGCTCCGGCCATCGTTGTGCACGGGACCCAGCCGCCGGCAGCAACGGCCGGAGCAACGGACGACTCGGAAAGGTAGTACGATTCATGGTCGGCGCATGACGGAGAAGTCAGCGTGAAAACAGCGGTGCTCTCGCTTCCGGTGGTGTGGGCTAGGGTTGGCGCCGCGGGAGGCGTGGAATCGTAAGTAAGATTTGCGGTATTTGCCGAAGCGGCAATGTTTCCGGCTGCATCTCGCACCCAGGTGTAGATCGTTTTCGCGCCGTCGGCCCAGGCGGCGTTGGTATAAGTTAAGGCTGAACCGCTTGTCGAGCAGATCGCCCATCCCGCGTCGCCTATAAGCGGAGCGGTAGCGGACTCGGAGAGCAGCACATGAGAAATATCCGCGCACGTCGAGGCATGGAAGTCGGTCGTAGTTTGGTTTGTGATCGCAGGCGTGTCCCGAACGAGTGTAGGCGGTGTTGGAGCGACAGTGTCTTTGACGAATCCTCGCGTGGCTTGGACCGCGGCGACTCCGCCGGCATTGGAAAGATCCGCGTTTAGCGTGACGGCGCCTTGGCCGGCGGCCGAAAGATCAATGGAGGTCGACCAGGCGCCCGATGTACACGTCGCCGCCCCCGTCCCCGCCCCGGAGATCGAAACGGTTCGTCCTTCTTCTCTTACCGAACAGGTGCCGCTCACGCTGAGAGCGGCTACATTCGCGGTGTTCACTGACGATCCCGCCGCGGGCGAAGAAAACGTAACCGTCGGAGGAGCTTGGTCTAGCAGCAGCGAAATCACCCGAGGGGCGCTAATTTTTCCGCGTACGTCGCGGGCATAAAGATAAAGTGTCTTTGCGCCATCGTTCGTATCGGTGAGGGGAAAGGTTATGTCTTGGGTCGGTCCTCCGGAACACGAGATCGAAAAGTCCGCCCCTTGCGGAAGGCCTGGACCCTCGACGAGGGCCAGCACCGAAAAGCTTTGGCAATTGACCATCGACGCTCCGGTGGCAATGCGAATGCCAACGGTCGTGGAGAAGATCCGAGAAACGCCTCCGGATTCGGCAAGCGAAGCCAGAACAGAGAGATTCGGAGGAGCGGGAGGAATCGTGTCGGAGTTTGTGAGCACGAAATCGCGCTGCAAGAACGGTTTCGTTACGTCGATTTGCCCGGCGCCGTCGTCGTGGCCGACGTAAAAAGAAAGCGTTTGCTGGGCG
>CAZAKW010000279.1:0-798 GCA_964485835.1 uncultured Bacteriovoracaceae bacterium | reverse complement strand
CGACGGAATTGGTTAAGGGGGTGTGTGAATAAGACGAGCCGGTGGCTAAAGGGGCTCCGTCGAGATTCCAAACGACAATCGAATCGTAGGCCGGGTTCCAATGGGAGATCGAAGCGACGAAATGGGAAGTTTCTCCCTCGCGGAGCTGAGTAGGGACTTCAAGATCCAGGACCCACGGAATCGAATTCAGGAGCGCGGTCGGGGCGAATCCGAAAAGCGAAGTGAACTCCGAACCCAGCGCGGGATCGGTGGTTAATTCGAGATAGGCGTCGTGGATCGAAATGGAATTTCCAGTTCGAGTGTGGAGTTTGATTAAGAACGCGTCGATTGCGGATGTCGATGCCTGGATGATTTTTCGGCTTTTAGAACTTTCCAGATTCGCAATCGCAGCAAGCAGGGAGCTTGCGGACATCACGTCCTGGGCGGTAGTGCCGGTGAGGGGGCGGGAGAAGACGGCTCCGGCGACGCAGCCGGTGGCTTCGACTAGAAAACGATCCTTGCCGGCCGAAACGGCCTCGACGAGATCGGCCTGGGTAAAGGAGTAGTAGCCTGCCGAAGTGGGGCGAGTGGTGGCGAGGGCGGGGAGAATTTTTCTTCCGTTGGAATCGAGCTTGAAGAGGGAGACTAAAACTTCGCTCGTATCGCAGGTCGAGGCGTAGGCAAGGTTTGGTGTGGAGGTGCTTCGCTCGGAAAGAAGACCGACGAAAGGAAGTAGGGTTCCGAAGATGGAGACCTTACCCAATCCGCCGACGCGATTGATTTTCGAGGTACAGCCTTGGAGTGCGAGCGCAAGCGTCG
>CAZAKW010000278.1:0-4056 GCA_964485835.1 uncultured Bacteriovoracaceae bacterium | reverse complement strand
CCGATCCGTGCCCGCGGTTCTCTTTAAGGTCTCCGCATCCACGACGGGCAATTCAAGCGTAAACGTTGCTTTTCCCGGAACACACTCCTCCTTGCAAATCAGCCACTTCATCTCTGCCGTCACCGACGTATTGCCGCCGACCTTCGCAGATCCAGAAGGCGTCCATTTTATTGGATACAAAACTTCGCCGTCGTAACCGAAGTTGACCAGCGGACCGTACGGAATTCTGTCGGGAGTGGGGAATTCGATCGGGCCTACGGATCCGCCACTCGGTTCGGTCGAAAACTCGCCCCGAGGAGGCAAGCCGGAATCACCGGGGTTCTTCCAGTAGACGTGCCATCCGGCTTTCGGCTGGAAGTGGATGCCAATCCACTGGGGCACACCCGGGGCAGCGGCCTCGAACTCGGAAATCAGCCGAACGGTTGCTTGAGGAGTCTCGACAGTGGACTTTGCGTACACACTCCCCGAGAGCAATAAAAACGCACCAAGACCGAATCCGAGGAAGTTTCGCATAGCGAGATTATCGCGCTTCGGAGAAAACTTGTCTAAGGGATATGCAAAAAACTCTGCGAGATCAATTCCACCCTCTCAACCCCTTCCGTCACAATTCGAAGCGATTTGTCGTAGGGATGAGTATCCTCTTTTTCGCCACCCACGCCATCCCCCTACTCTTTGGAGGATGGGTCTGGGGCTACTTAGACCTCCCAAAGTCGGTCTCGCAATTTCGAAATCCCGCCTTATTCATCACGGCGCTCGGGGCTCTCGGCTTGGCCGTGCCTTCGTGGCGACGAGAGTTAATTGCCGAGTTCCGGCGTTTCGACTACGACACGGCAGTACCCCTGCTTCTCTTTTTCGCGACGCTCGTCTTTTTTAAAGCGGCCTTCCTGGACTATGCGGCCCTCGCTTTAAACGCGATCGATTTCAGCATCTACGACTCGGCGATGCGCTCTACGCTTGATGGCCGCTTCATGGAAACCGTTACCGGAGTAAACCATTTCGGAATTCATGCAACGCCGGTCCTCTTTCTACTTCTTCCGCTCCACGCCGTTTTCAACACTCCCCTTTTTATCGTATTTCTCCATCCCGCAGCGCTCGTCGCGGGCCTGGCGATGCTCGACTTATTGATCCGAGACCACGGGATCCGGGGAATGCATCGTTTCGGAATCCTCCTGGGATATTTCGCGTGCACCTTGATCTCGAAAACACTCCACTACGGCTTCCACGTCGAGGTGTTCTACCCTCTCTTTGGATTCGCGCTCCTTTATTCAATCGCTCGGCGCTCCCGCTTGCGGGTTTTCGTCGCTCTCGCCCTCTTTCTTTCGGTCAAGGAAGACGCGCCGTTTTATGCCGCCGGAATTTTCCTTGCCTGCGCGGCGACCCGTCGTCTTCCGTGGAAAACGGCAACGGTAGGAATCGCTCTCTCCGTTTTAACGGCGGCGTTTTACTTGAAGGTTCTGATTCCTGCGAATGCAGCGGGCGGGACGTACACTCTCGTCGGCGCGGCGAGCGGTTTCGGTGCAAGCCCAGGTCAAGCACTGCTGGCGGCGATCCGCAACCCGACGTCGGTGATCGAGAATTTTATACGCGGCGGTTGGTGGGCCTATCTTCTTCCAAGCCTAGGCCTGCTTCGACAGAGTCCATTTTTCTGGATCGCCGCTCTCCCGTTCTTTGGAATTTATAGTCTAGCCGGTAGCCCGCTCATGCTCGGCCTTGCTCTTTACTACGGAATCCCGCTCGTCCCCCTTCTTTTTTATGGATGGATCGACGGATTCAAACGCGAAACGAATCGCGGTCGAGCGAGTCTTTTCTTAGCCATCGCGCTTGCAGGGATCGCGCTGTTTGGCAGCGGCTATCTGGTTTTTCGCAAAGCGGATTTGGGAGAGTGGATGGCGGTACGCAGATATTCGCATAAACTCGTCGAATTCGGGCCGATCTGCGCCCCGGGAATTCTGGTCCCGCAGATGCCTTACTCCGAGAACGTGATGCTTTTGGAACCCAGCCGAGTTGAAAAATGCATCGCCACCGCCACGACGATCGTCCTTCCCCTGGGAAGAAATCCTTACCCACTTACGCACGAACAAGTCGACGAGCTTGAAGCGCGGTTAAAATCCGCGCAGTGGCGTGTCTTTACCGCGGGCGACCAACGCGGAGGCGCAACGGAAAACGGCTTCGTGAGTTACTCCCGCGAAGCCGCACCGTAAGTTTCTCAACACCGACTTACACGTCCACGGCCGAAAGGCTCACAGCGCGCACGTCCGCGTTTTAAAGCTTCTTCATAAATTTAGCCGGATCAAGCCCTTCGAGCACGAGATCGTCGTGGACCATAATTTGGACGAGTTCTTTAAAGGAAGTCTTAGGCTTCCATCCTAGTTTTTCGCGCGCTTTGGACGGGTCGCCGATCAAAAGATCGACCTCGGTCGGGCGGAAGTACTTCGGATCAATCCGTACGTAGTCGTTCCAGTCGCGGCCGACCAGGCCGAAGGAAAGATCCAAGAACTCGCGAATCGAGTGCGTCTCGTTCGTTGCGATCACGTAGTCGTCCGCTTCCTTCGCCTGGAGCATCAGCCACATCGCTTCGACGTAGTCTTTCGCGTAACCCCAGTCGCGTTTCGCATCCAGGTTGCCAAGCGCAAGATCTTTCGTCTTTCCCGCAAGGATCCGCGCCAAGGTGCGCGTGATTTTACGTGTAACAAAGGATTCTCCGCGGCGCGGAGACTCGTGGTTAAAGAGGATCCCGTTGGACGCGTGCATATTATAGGCTTCGCGGTAATTGACGGTAATCCAGTACGCGTAGACTTTCGCGCAACCGTAAGGAGAGCGCGGATAAAACGGGGTGGTTTCCTTCTGCGGAACTTCCATCACCTTGCCGTACATCTCGGAAGACGACGCTTGGTAAAACTTCGTATCGATCCCGGATTCTAAAATCGCATCCAGGATCCGAATCGTTCCAAGTCCGGTGATGTCACCCGTGTATTCCGGAATATCAAACGAGACGCGCACGTGGCTTTGGGCGCCCAGGTGGTAAATTTCTTGAGGCTTAATCGTCCGCATCAGGCGGTTCAAAGCCGAACCGTCGGCGAGATCGCCGTAGTGGAGGAACAAGCGGTCTTTATATCGTTCCGCGCCCTTGTCTTCGGGGCTAAAGAAAATCGGATCGATCCGTTCGCGGTTAAAGGTCGACGCCCGTCGCATCATCCCATGGACTTCGTACCCTTTGTCGAGGAGGAGCTCCGCAAGATAGGAGCCGTCCTGACCGCTGATTCCAGTAATAAAAGCCTTTTTCATCGTAGAGAAAGGTTTCCGTCAGGCCACCGCCCTTTGTCAATCCGCTTTAGAACGTAAAACGGGAAGGCGATAAACCAGACAAGATGGGTGAAGAGAGCGCCGCGGTTCTTGAAGAAAAACTCCATCGGCGTGCGGTCTCCGACGAACGCAGCGAAGGTTAAAACGAGGAATGCGAAGTCAACGCTGCGCATTTCTTTTCCGGGGTCGTTTCGAAGCAACCGATGCAAGACGACCATTAAAAAGGGGTAGGCGGTGATCAGGTTGTAATCGTTCGATAAGTTTTGGAAAAACGTCGAGATCGCAAGCCCCGCGGTTAGGGCAAACATAGGGTCGCGCCTTAAAATCCGCATCGTGAAATAGATCCAAAGCGCCAGTACTGGAAGCTTGATGCCGAGGCTGGCTACCCCACGGTAAAGCGTGTGGCTGCTCAACCCAAAACCACCGCCCTCTTGCGAAAGCGCCGGTAAAACGTGGGCCAAGTAACGGTAGGAATCGGGAAGAAGCACGAGCGCCCAGGCCAGGCCGCCGACGGTAAATCCTAGGAAAAACCGTTTAAAGTATCGCGCTCGCAGATCGCTTGAAATTGCGAGGACCGCCAGTAAAACAAACGAAGGCACCACGGGATAAACCTTCGTCCAGCACGCGGTGGCAAAAAACACACCCGCAAGCACGAGCCGTCCTCGGCAGAAGAAAAGCGCGCCGAGCACATAAATCGGGATAACCAGGGCGTCGTTATTTCCTCGTTCGACGGCGTAAACCATCGGCATCTGG
>CAZAKW010000277.1:0-4059 GCA_964485835.1 uncultured Bacteriovoracaceae bacterium | reverse complement strand
CGTAGCGCGGAATGCGAGCAAAAACTCGCGCACTCGCGCGAGCAGTTCCTTCTCCTCGATTCCTTCGATCTCCGCCAACGAGGCGATCACGTTGAAGGTCGAGTTGACGAAAAGATAATAAAGAAAAAGTGCATTCCCCATTTTCTCGCTCACGATATTTCCGTTGGCCCGATCGAGCGAGGGCACTTCGTCCGCAAAATTCCGAAATCCTAGTTCGGAATAGCCCGTACCTTGGCAGTCGCGAAACGTGGCGGAAACCGGCAGGCCGTCACGAAACCCTAGGATCAAGTTTTGTTGGTGGGCCCCAAGCACGATCCCGAAATTCGCCTGGGCATCCAAGAGCGGACGGACCACGGTTTCAAGGTAAGCATCCATCCAGGCGCGGGCCGCGGGCTCCGGTGCGAGTCCGGCGGCCTCAGCATGGCGATGCACGAGCGCGCAGACGAGATTGCTGCCCGAGAAATAAGGCGCGTCTTGAGTGAGAGTGGCTAACACGGCTTGATCAGTTCGCGGGCTGCTCCCCGCCGCGCCACCAAACCCGTTTTCGCGGGCGACGACAAGGGTCTCCGCGAAAATTCCCCCTTGGGGATTACGAATCGCCAGGGTCGCCGGTTCTTGAAGGATTCTAAACGTCGGATGTCGCCCTAAGAATTCCCGCCCTCCGCGCGTCGCTAGGACGTCGGAAAGCTGTAAACCCCGCGCGACTTCGTGGGCGAGGAGGTGGCGGACGGAATTCGTGAGACGCACGCTCATCGAAAATTTCAGCATCATCGCGGAGTCTTCTTGGTAAAGCGAACGGACGGAGGAGGTCGGACTCCAAGGCCGCGCACCTTCCCCAAGCGGACGTATCCAGCCGTCGCGTAGCCCTTGGCGGATCTCGGGTAGGGATTCGATCGCGGTTTGCTGCCAGGGATGGACAGGGAAGGGGGTGAAGCCGTCCGCAAGTCCGCGAGCGATCGCGGATGCGTCCCCGATTTCTTGGTGGGCGAGACGCACAAGCCACTCGGAGTCCGAAAAATCCGCGGCCGTCGCATGATAAAGCCAGTCGTTGCGAATCCACCACCAGACGAGCGGAAAGGCTCCGCCGAACTCCGGCGAGTAGGTCGCTAGATCTTCCGCCGAAAATTCGTCGCGGCTTTTAGGAGTCGGGTGGAAGTTATGGCCGACGACCAATCCTTGTTCGGCGGCGAGAAAATCGAGACGGGAGGAGAAGAGGCGCTCGAGTTCCGTCCGGCGCGAGAGCAAAGCGCCGAGAATCGTAGCGTGGCTACTGCGGACACGGATTCGGAACTGGTCTCGGGCGGCCAGCGTCGTATCGAACTCCCGGGCCAGGCCGTTCACCATCTCGTCAACGATTTCGTCGTAGGTGGCGTCTCGGGTAACGCCAGCGTCTTCGATCCGGAAAGGAGCGCGGTAACGATGGCGGCCGAGCCGTGAGTACCGCTGGATTGGCACGAGGATGCTTCGCGTGGCGGCGAGGGGCACTCGTAAAACATCTTTACTTCGCATATCCACGGACGCTTTCGGCCACTCACGCAGAAGCGAATTCAAAAAGCACCCCAGCGAATGGAGTTCGGCCGCTTCAAGCGGCGATTTGGGGTGCGGCTGCATCGGTTCTCCTTTCCGCCATCAGCGCGACTCCGACCATCGCGGCGCAAAGGCATGCGAGGAACGTTCCGAGACTTGGGCCGTCGATCTTGAGAATCACGGCCGCTAGGCCTCCGCCCAGGGCGTAACCCAAAGTCGTAACCGCGCTGATCAAACCAGCCCGCGCCCCTCGGGTAGAGGCGTCGCGTCCGCGATTGAGCAGGCTTAAAGTGACCGGCGGGATCCAACCGATGCCCACCGCAAGACAGACCATCGCCGCTTGAAAATGCATTGGCGTGCTCGCGGTGTGGAGGCGAACGGCGCCGAGAAAGAGACCGCCAATTCCCAAGGCTAAAGCCATGCCCGGAAGGTTTCGCAGAAGCTTTCGGCCCGCGAGCTGGACGACGACCGCGCCAAATACGCAGACGAGGAGAAGTTCCGCGGTTTTCTTCCCTGCGGATTGGCCGGAGAGTTCGAGGACCTCGCGCAGACTCGCCGCTAGCGTAAAACTCGTGGTTTCCAGAAAGCAGGTGAAAAGAAAAATCAATGCAAGCCCCCACTTCAATTCACGAATCTCGGGACGCCATACGGAAAGACGATGGGCTTCGCGCGAGAGGGGCCGCGCCCGGGAAGCATCCACCGCCAGGTGGGAGGCAGCCAAGAGAGCGAGGAGGAAAAGTCCGAGCGGTCCGACGAGCAGGGGAGCGAGGTCGGTGCCGACGGAAAGCGCCAAGATAAAGAAGCGACCCAGGTTTTGTGAAAGCGCATGCCGTCCCATCGCACGTGCGACGCTCGGATCCGCATCGAGTTGCCAAGCCTGGGAGACCGGATGGATGCCTCCGGCGGTCAGGCCGTAAACGATCCGACTCGCGGCGAGGCAAAAGAACGCCGTCGTTGGCGAAAAGGGTGGAGAGCGGAGAAGGAAAGCGATCACCGCGACGGAGAGAAAAAGGCCGAAAATCCCTACGAGCAGTGCCGGCGCGCGCCCATGGCGGTCGCTGAAGCGAGACCAAAAAGGCGCGCTGAGGAGAAAGAGAAGAGAAATCGCGCCAAACGCTGCGATCACCTCCGGGAGCCCGAGGCCGAGCCGTTCGGAGATCCACGGAAACAGGGTGATCCAAAGGATTTGAAACGCGCTAAAAGCAAACGCATTCGCGGAAGCGACGATTCGGGGATTAAGCATGGCGCCTCCAGGAATAAACGGCAACGCCAACCGCCGGTGCCCACGCAGCCCATGCCGCGATTGTCCCGAGGGTTCCGTCAAACGCAAGCGCGGTCACGATCCCGGTCAGGCTGACCAACGTAACTCCGATCACGACCGGATACGGAGATCGTTTCGCCGCGATTCCTGGGCGGTGGGAATTCCTGAGCGCGACGGACGGCCCCGGCTTCGCGGCTTTTCTTTTCTGGATCGACGCGATCACTCCTAGGGCGACGACGCCGAGGGAGAGAAGCGTGAAGAGGGCCCAGCCGAGTTTAAGCGCAAGACCACCATAGTTTCCGAAATGCAGAGGTTCGGAAAGCATCGTGAATTTCAAATACCAGGGGAGGGTCAAGACCTCGATCAGACGACCGGTCGCGGAATCGACGACGGCCATCTCACTTAATTTTTCGGTAAAGGGAGTGGTACCGTTCACGAGCACCAGAAAGTGGTGCGGAATCGAAAATTCAGTATCCGGAAACGCGATGTAAGTGATCGCGGAATCGGGCCGTACCTCTCGGACGGAATCGACGATTTTTCCGAGCGGCGCTAAAGGATGGGTGGCCGAAGATTCGGTGCCCGCGTATCGCTGCCGTAATCCGCCGAGCGCTTGGGCTTGATGGAGTTTGAGCAAAAGTCCGTTGAAAGCGAGAAATGCGCCGCTTAAGCCGACGACCAAACTCCACGCGAAGGTGACGACGCCCAGGAATTTATGGATTTGCCGTGACCGTCGCACCGACGTAGACGCACGAAGCTCGCCGAACGCCCGCCCTTTCATGAATCGACCGTAGAGTAGGAAGCCGGAGAGAAGAAGAAGGACGTAGAGCGTGCCTACGAAACCGATATAAAGTTTGCCGTTTGAACCGAGGAAGAGTTCTCGGTGCAATCTCAAGAGCCACGGAAAAAAGCCTGCTTCCGGCTGGTCGCTTACGGAGAGGACGGTGCGGCTTTCGAGTTCCATCCGAATCTTGCGTGCGCCCCGGAATTTCCGCTCCCCTTCGACACCGAACCGGAGTTGCGCGAACGCGGCGTCCTTTGCGTCCGGAAAGACCGCCAACGGGCGATCCCGGGGAAACTCGGATTGCATAGACCGCCAGGCGCGTTCGTAAAGCTCTCCATCGGCGATGGACGGAAGCGCCGAGCTTTTCGGAGAGGATCCTTCGATCTCTTCTTGAAAAAGGAGAACGAGGCCCGACAGCCCAAGGATTGCGAAGTGCAAAGCGACGAATAAGCCTACGGTCGTGTGGGCTTTATAGAGAAATTTGATCCAA
>CAZAKW010000276.1:0-4086 GCA_964485835.1 uncultured Bacteriovoracaceae bacterium | reverse complement strand
GCACGAAAATTCGCGATGGCCGCACGAATGATCGACGTTAGGTTAACCCCTTGATGATTGAAAAATTGGTCGTCTTCCGCCGAAATCACCGCGTGCACCAGTTTTTCAGGAATTTTCTCGTAAGGAATCAGGTACCGGCGTTCGCGATAAAACTCGCCGATGACGGTCGGCTCCGCAACCACCGTCGGTTCGCCACTCGGTGATGGAGACGGAGAAACCCCACTTGGAATCGCGATCACCTGGGAGACGACCGCCGGTCGATAATCTTCGACCGTGATGATGTTGGGCAGATTGCGCGAGAAATACCAAAAGGCGGCTCCGCCGAAGAGCGTGAGCGCGATCGAACCTGCGATGGCCGTTAAAAACAGCCATTTAATCAAACCGCCGAATAATTTACCCGCGTAACCGCTTGCCACGATGTTTTCTCCCGCTAATGATTCCGGCCCACGAGCCTTAGAAGATCTCCGGCCGACTTTTGAGTGGCGCTTTTACCCAAAAAAACCGCCTGATTTCTTTTCTTCAGATCCAAATCGTCGATTCCCGATAGGGGCACATGGATCAAAGTCGAATTTTGTTCCTGCACGAGTTTCCGAAAGGATTCGCTCGGTGGAACTCCGGCACTCACGACCACCACTGGCGCGTTCTCGCGTTGGCGCGCCAAACGATATGTCTCCGATAGTTTTTTAGACGCTGCCCGCGCAGGATTCCCTTCCAATGGAATCGAAGAAAACCCGTTAGCCCCGGATAGTCCCGCTCGAAGGACCTCGCGTAAATCGCCGCCTTGAGCTTCGAAAAACTTACCGTTTGCCGAATTTTCAAGCGTCACGTGGAGACGGCCCTGGAGTGAATCCAATGTCTTTTCCCCGAAAACCTCACGGAGCTTGGATTCGAGATCTCCCTCCGGAGAGCCTAGACGGAACGTGAATTTACCTTCGGGCTTGCGAAGGTTTTTTTCATTAAATCGCATCAATGCCCAGTCAACCCGGTTGGCATTGGGCTGGGTAAAATAAAGCGCCGCCGCGAGCGCGCCCACTTCGGTGGCGTAAATCGACTGCACTTCGATCTTCAAATCCTGCAACGCGCGCAGCACGCCCACGTACGCAAATCCGTGCGCTAGACCCGATCCGAAAACAAGGACGATTCTCTCCGGCGCGTCCACCACGGGGGGCACTCCCTCCTCGTCGATGGGAGAGGCATTAGGAAACGGGCCATAAACTTCACGGGCTTCCTCCGCCTCGGCGGCCTCGGCAACCTCGTCTTCGCTCGTTTTTGTCGAAATATCCGTGGCCACCGGTAATTTCCGCGTACTTCCGCACGAAGAAAAAAGTCCGATCGCCAGCACTAGCGCAAGATTCCCAAATGCCGGTGAAAGAAAAGAAGAGAGTTTCATATCGCGTGGATGGGACGCAGTGGCCGCGAACCTAGGCGTCCTCGCGACGCCAGTGCGCGAGATACTCCACATTTCCGTCAGCCCCTGTAATTGGAGAGTCTATCAAGCCGACCCTCTTCCATCCAAGCACCTTAGCGCTGTTCGTAATCCGATCGATCGATTCTTTTCGAGCGGAACCCGAAGTCACAATTCCGCCGCTCCCTACATCTTCCCGACCCACTTCGAACTGAGGTTTGATCAGTGAAATTACGTCGCCTCCGAGGTTCACGAGCGAAAAAACGGCCGGAAATATCTTTTCAAGCGAGATGAAAGAAACATCGATTGAGACGACGTCAACTTTATGACGAATCGTAGCGAGATCTAGATTTCGTGCATTCACCTTTTCGATGCAGTCCACTCGCGGATCTTGCCGGATTTTCCAGTCCATTTGGTTATGGCCGACATCGACCGCGGCGACGTGAAGGGCGCCCGCCTCGAGTAAAACCTGGGTGAACCCTCCGGTGGATGCGCCTACGTCGAGCGCATTCTTTCCTTCGACCGAGATGCCGAACGCCTCCAAAGCGGCTTTTAACTTCAAAGCCCCTCGCGAAACGTAAGGGTGATCCGCCTCGCGTAATCGGATGGAAACGTCCTCCGGAAAAGCCGTTCCGGCTTTCGTGCACGGAACGTCGCGAACCAGCACTTTCGCCGCAAGAATCAACGCTTGCGCTCGCTCGCGACTCTGCGCCAATCCACGTTCCACGAGAATCACATCAAGCCGTTTTTTTTTCGGCTCCGTCACGCTGGAAGCTCTCTCAAGGCGGACATGAACGATTCGTCGTTCCACCCGAATGTACTCTCGATCTCGCGGACGCTCCCGTGGGGCGAAAAGCCGTCGGGATAAGTGAAAATAACCGCGGGTACGCCCGAATGGCGAGCCACCGTCGTTTCGGAAAGACCTCCCGTGCGCACGCCCTCCTCAAAGAATACAACGCGTAAAAATCCTTTCCCGCGGGAACGAAGAATATCCGTCACTTCCTTGGTCAAGGGCTTCGCGCGTAAAATGCGAATGTGCGCGATCTTACTTTTTTCTTCCGCGGTCATCGCATCGATCAGCTTCTGGACGCGAATACCGATTGCGCCGAAGCTGATGGCCAAGATCCGAGTCTGGTCCGTTAATGATTCAAGTCCACGCACATCGGGAACCTCGTGCGTGCCTGGCGAAACCCTGCCTTTCCCCCGCGGGAATCGGACAAAGCTCGGGCCTCGCTCCGCGAACGCCTGGGCGAGACACCCTCCTAGGTCAGAGGGGCGCTCCGGAGTCCAAATCGAGGAATTGGGGATGAGATTCGCATAGGCCAAATCAAAAACTCCGTGATGGGTCGGACCGTCGGCACCGACCAAACCCGCGCGATCGACCGCGAAAACGACGGGGAGTTGTTGGAGTGCCACGTCGTGGATGATGGCGTCGAATCCCCGCTGTAAGAACGTCGAATAAATCGCGCAGACCGGCTTCCATCCCGCTGCCGCAAGTCCAGCGGCGAAGGTAACCGCGTGCGGTTCGGCGATACCGACGTCAAAGAAGCGATTCGGAAACCTTTGCGCGAACGCCGTCAATCCCGTTCCTTCGGGCATCGCGGCGGTGACCGCTACGATTTTCGGATCGCGTTCGGCAAGCCGGATTAACTCGGCTCCGAAATGCTCGCTCCAACTCACTTCGTCGTGCTTCTCATTCGTCTTGCGTTCGTTTTCCGGGTCGGTCTTTCCGCCGATTTCAGAAACTTGCACGGGTCCGACGCCGTGATAAAAAGCGGGCCGCGATTCGGCGGGAGCATAACCTTTCCCTTTTTGCGTCATTAAATGGAGCAAAACCGGGCGTTCAAGCTCTACGTTTTTGATTCCGTTGAGGGTGGCGAGTAACGTCGGAAGATCGTGTCCGTTCATCGGCCCGACATATTCCATCCCGAACATGTCGAAGAACTCAGGCCCGCGTCCTTCCAAGAGAATTCTAGGAATGCCTCCGACATTCTCCGAAATCGACATCTGATTGTCGTTGAGAACCACGAGTAGTGGGCCGCGCTCACTTGGTGCGTGCACGTTATTCAAAGCTTCCAGCGCAACACCGGCCGTAAGCCCGCCGTCACCCACGATCGCAATCGTCCAGTTTGGATTCCGGTAAGCGGATCCCAGCGCGGCCGAAAGCGCGGTGCTGCTGTGTCCGGCACCAAAAAAATCGTGTGGGCTTTCCTCTCGAGAAAGAAAACCGGAGATTCCACCGAACGTACGCAAAGTAGAAAATCGTCCGAGGCGACCGGTGAGAATTTTGTGCGCGTACGCTTGATGTCCGACGTCCCAAATCAACCGGTCTTGCGGCGATTTGAAAATCCGGTGTAAGGCCACCGCGATTTCCACGGCGCCAAGACTTGCGCCGAGATGGCCTCCGTTCCGAAGGCAAACCGCGACGATCTCCTGGCGAATTTCCTCGCAGAGGTTTTCCAGGTCTTCGGTACCCAGACTCGCTAGATCATCGGGAAGATTTAATCGACCGAGCATGGGTGCGAGGTCTTATTCTGAAAACGGTTTAGTGTGCACAGATCCGTCGCCGCCAATTTTCATCAGCTGCTCGACCTTTTGTTCCGCGCCCGCCAAGGAATTTTGGCAAAAACGCGTCAGGCGGACGCCTTCCTCAAACGCTTTGAGTGACTCCTCCAGCGGGA
>CAZAKW010000275.1:0-4121 GCA_964485835.1 uncultured Bacteriovoracaceae bacterium | reverse complement strand
CTCTCCAAATCCTGCGATCACGCTTTCTTGCCAACTTTCCCGCTCCGCCAAAAATTACAACCCTATTCCCGACTGCGACGACTGCGGCGGTGGCTCCGCGAGCAACTAAATGGAGAAGCGAACATGACCGCGGAATACTCCCACGAGTCCCTCGAGGTTCTGACGAAAGCCGAGAACTACCGGTCATTCGTCCGACTCGCCATCGAAGCCCGCTTCGGCGAACCCGGAGAAAAAGGTGCCTATACGCGGATGTCCCGGATCGCAGGATTCTCGTCGCGAAGCACGGTGCGTGAGGTCGTGATCGGAAGAAAGCGTCTTGCCGCAGGCTCACTGGAAAAATTCGTACTTGGACTGGGTCTAAAGGGCGATCTGCGTGAGTACTTCGTTCTCCTCGTCGCCCGCGACGAGGAGCGATTGAATCCAAGGGGAATGTCGAACAAACGGATCGATGCCCGTCTGGAGACTCTACGCGAACGAATGCTTCGGCGGACCACGAATTTAAACCGTGAACTGGCCGGATCTATCCTCGCGTCCCGAGATCGGTTCGCGGTTTTCGCCGCGCTCGGTACTGCCGAGCGAGGAGCCACGCTGGAAGAGGTCCGGACGCGATCGGCGATCCCTTGCGCACGGATTGAGGTCGCACTCTCTCAGCTCGAAAAAGCGAACCTCGCCCGGAGAGATGGGAGTCGAATCCTCCCCGCTACGACCCACTTCGATTTCGATGCCCTTGGCCACGACGTCACCTTCGAAAAATTCTACCGCGCCGGGGTCCAAGAAACTCTCCATCGCCTAAAAAAGCGACCCGAATGCCTGCGGGACCGCAACCGTCTCTACTTCGAATCGATCTACTCGATCGATCAGTCGCGAATCGGCGAATTTCGCACCAAGCTTCGCGCCCTTTGCATGCAGTTCGTGGACAAATCGGAAGCCCCAGAGGGTGACATGCTTGCGAAATTTCTGGTCGCATTCGAACCCTACGAGTCTTGAGCCAATCTCGTGCCGGGAACGGCCCGCGAAGACGAAGTAGGTTTCGGCGCCGGCAAAGCGACACATCAGAGAACAAACTTTAGAATGGATCGAGAAAACAAAACATTATCAAGAACTTGCGTCGCTTCTTAAAAGCAAGAGATCCTATCTTGAAATCACGACGCTATGCATATATCACCATCACAATTGAAAGCGAAGGGATCGTGAGCGGCGACAGCGCTGGTCAACCTTGGATATCAATTGGAGAATCAAATGAAAAAGTTGTTTATCATCGTGATTTTATTGGTTGGGCCGTTTTCTGCATTTGCCGACGAACTTTGTGGGCAGACATGGGAATCGGAGGGTCGGGCATACATCGATGGCGCAGACGGAATGACCGACGTTGAGGTACTTATTCCGGCCCACGCGAGCAAGAACGTTGCAGACCATTTTAGGAAGAATAGATCGGCAGCTTGTCTAGTAGGGAAGAGTCTTAACGTCGGCGATAAGGACGTTTTCGTTGCGGTGGATCTTATTCCCTAGGTTCTAAGCTGAGATCTGATCGCTAACCCAAACTATAAATGAGAGGGCGTCTTCGTCACCGGAGGCGCCCTCTCATTTCATTGCGCCCGATATCCCGGTCTTCTAAACAAGCCCTAAAATCGGACGTTTTAAAGCGTACTTGGCCGAGCAGATAGAAAACACTAATACCCGATAATATCAGTGCACTTTAATACACTGCTGCTATATATCTCTGCATCGGAATACGAATTTTTCCGAGCAAAGCCTTCGACCGGCAATACCCGACCGAGCGCTGCACACGGAATTTAAACGACAAGGTTCGAGCGCAAGAAATTGTCCGAACCATTGGCAAAAAATTTAATCAATCGTTGTCGTGGTTCAATTATTGGTAAGGAAATTTCATGAAACATCTCTCATTTTGTCTGCTTTTGTTGACTGCAACCTCATCAGCCAACGTCGAAGCGAAAGAAAACTGTACCGTCAAATCGAGTTGGACCACTCAATGGTACCGAGGTGCAATTCGCGGACTTTTTCCTCGGACTGATAGGTACGAAGTGGAATCGTTCGACGAATGCCTAGAGCTAGTCGAGGAAGCCGCTTCGAATCCTCGAGAGAATATTTTTGAGGGCGTACTTGGCAAAGAATATCCCGTGTCCGTGAAGTATAAATATGAGGGCGTAGACGGAAAAAATGGGGGTACCCATAAAGATCCAGAGCTTTCTGGGGTTTTTAAAAAGTCTGAAGTCCGCTCCCAAGGTAAAGAAACGGAATCGTTTAAGGTCACCGTTAAAGGCACCCTTTGCGCCTCGGATATGGTGGGCAGTTGTGCGTGCCCGAATGCCCACTTTGCGGCCCTAGAAAAATGTGAATCTGCTGGCTTCAAATACTGCATTCCGAAATCTCTAAAGCCCCGATACAAAAAGAAGCTTCTCTTTTTTGAGTCCTATTCGATGGAAGGCAAATGCACAGCACACTTCACGGGTACGGACGATGAGCTAGAGGCTGATCGATTGAAGCCGATGAAGTAGTAGCACCGCTTGGCATCTACTCTTCTTCGTGTTTTCCCGCTCTCCGAATAGAAGTTAAAAAAATCAGACAGTGCTCGCTCGTTGGGGGCTCTTCTTGTGGCGATCCACTTTAAAATGAAATCCAGAACGAGACCATCAGACATGTTCAATGCAAAATCGTGGATCGATATGCGGAAATATTTATCTCCAGACGGCTTAAAGCCAAAAGCAATGCTCTCATGCATGATCGCATCGATTTTGAGCACGTCTACTTTTGCGCTTGAGACTTCAAATCTTGAGAATGGCGCCCTTAATCGCGCATCTCGTAACATTTTTTGCGGCGCCATGCCGGCTAACCTCGACTTCAAACAGCTTCGAAGTTGGATTGAGCGCTGTAAACCAAAGACTGTTGCCGATGTCGTCAGGAGGCTTCCGCCACAGTACAAAAAGAATGCCGCGTTCGTATACAAAAGCCGTTCGAAAAGCGAAGTCGAACACCCTGGAACGATTACACCGCTTTATCCACGACCGATTCTATTTGGAAATAGAAAATTTATCCTTACATTTACCGGTAAACCGGGGACTCCATCCTACCAAGAAATTGAAACTCTCGAGTACAATGCGGATGCCCGAACTTTTGAACTCAAATTGATTCGAATCAATCCGAATGGAGTAGCTGCATTCGACGAAAAGCCCGCGAGCTGCGTAAAATGTCACGGAAAGGCTTCATTTCCGATATGGGATGAGTATAGGACTTGGCCGGGCGCCTACGGGAGTGAACACGACTTCCTAAACAGCGATGAATGGGAAAATTTTCGTAGTTTTTCTTATAGTAACTCTTCAGATCGCAATCCCCGCGAAAACCCCAATGGCCTCATGAATGACGGACGATACGCAGCGCTCGACGACAAGGACCACCCACTTGACGTGCGTTTTCCTGGATATAAACCGAATACCCAGTTAAGCGCTGTTTTTACTCAACTCGTGGCCCATTCTTTCGCGGGAAAAATCCAAAAGCTTCCCGAGTACCAAGACATTCTCCCAGCGATGTTTGCGGAAAAACTGAAGTGTCCAAATATTACTCCGGAGCGCATCGAGCGTTATCTAAAACAAGTGAAGCGCGATCGGTATTATGATCCTCAAAGTACGGCAGGCTCTGGAGGAATCGTGGAAAATCCATTCAGTAAGTACATGCCTGAGTTTTTGCAAAGGTCGTGGGTGATCTATAATCCGACGGGCAGCGGCCAGCTTCTCCCGTCCGCGGTAGTGAATTGGCTCGTCACAGATCTTCTTGGTAAGGACTCTCCTTTATTTAATTATTTCACCCAGAGTCCGAGTGCTTATGAAAATTACAACGTGAGCGCACTTCGTGAGAATGTCCTTAATTTGTCCTCCGCCACCGCTTCCTCTTTTTGCCGTGGTTTGGAGAAGAAAATTACGGTCAAAAACTAGCCCTCGCCGCCAACGCCAAACACGATTCGCAGAACAAAGACCCAGGATACAAATCCAGGGTATTTGTCGTTTAGGCGCCCTCCATAAAGAACCAGAAAATGCCTCAAACGCAATATAACGCATAGCAGAATTAAATCTCGCCCCGCCTTGTCGCATCGCTCCATTACTGATAAA
>CAZAKW010000274.1:0-4124 GCA_964485835.1 uncultured Bacteriovoracaceae bacterium | reverse complement strand
TACCAAGCATCGAGTCCCGACTTCGAAGTGATCGGACCATGGAACCCCACCCCCCCGGCGACCTCCATGAACGGCAGGCCGCCGAATTCGTCAGTCCAGATATCACTCCACGGACGCGATTCGATAAACGTGCCGCCAGATCCAAAATGAATCATCTGCTCACCCGGTTGATCAAACGGCCCTTTCGTCGAACCGGCGATCGGATACACGAAAGTAAGAAAGCCTTCGTACCCCGGGCGACTCGAATCGGGCGTAAACGAAGCTCCTAAATTCCTCATAAAAAGTTCGCGCGAATCTGCCGCGTCCGCCAACCGCGCCTCCGGCGAAGAAAGCGAATCAAAAAGACGAAGACCGTCGGAGAGACTCGCCTCCGGATCCCCCAGCATTCCCCGAAGTATCGCCAGCAACACTTTTTGCTTGTAGGCGTTTTCCGTGTCGACGGCGGAGTACAGCTCGACTCCGAGCATTTCGAGCCCGTGCGACATATACTGCATAGCCACGTCCAGCCATGCTTGAGTCTTGGAATCCCTCTGCTGGGCACGAAGCTCAGCCGTATTCTGCAGGGGCACGAATCCTAGGACTGGATCTTGAAAACGATCGTACAGACCTTTCCAACGGTAAAGCAGCTGGTAGCGATAGCGATCGAACAGATATCCATCCACCCACGCCTTCGCCCGTACGGTCAACGCACTTTTACTCACATAAAGCTCAAGCTGCTCTGGTTCGAAGCGAGGAACGTTTCCCGTATAAAGGTAGCGTCCTACCGTCGCGTTTTGGGCGAACGAGCTCCCTGGCGTGGAAACCACGTACTCACGCTTGGGCGAAACCACGGTACCGGTTTTGTCTAGATAAACGCCCTCCGCGACGACAATCCCTAAAGACGCCCTTTCGCTCTCCGACATCGCGGCGACCGGCTTCTTTTCACGTTTGGTGTAACTTTCAACCGTCATCGGGGTCCGCCGGTGAAAAAATGGCCCGGTGGTGAAAGACGCGTGGGCGAAGGGACTGATCACGAACGAAAAACAAAGAAACCAGGAAAGACGAGACATAAATTCCCTACGGTGCATGGGCGGATTAAAAGTGTGCCCCTCGCATAGCGAGGAAAACGGCGAAAGAAAAGATAAATTTAATGCGGAGCGAAAATTACACCTTTTCGGTTTGAACTAGGGGGTGCAAATCGAAAAAACCGATGCTACGTTTTTTTAATGAAAACTATCGTATGGGTTTCCGCTCTTCTCTCGTCCGCGCTCCTCTCCTGCTCCGGCGGTCAAAAGAAGCCGGACCTAAATACCGATAAGGCGAAGCTGAGCTACACGATCGGCCAGCAAATTGGGCGTCAATTCAAGGGCCAAAACCTCGATATTGACTCAAATGCGCTCGCGACTTCCATCGAAGACGTTTTAACCGGCAAAGAAGCCCGACTCACCGCCGAGGAGATGCAAGCGGTCATGCTGAAATCCCAACGCGAGCAAATCGCTAAGATGGGCGCCGAAGGAAAAATCAACCGTGAAAAGGGCGAAAAGTTCCTCACGCAAAACAAGACCAAAACTGGAATCAAGACGACCGCAAGCGGACTTCAATACGAAGTTCTCCAAGCCGGGAAGGGCAAATCCCCGAAAGCCGCCGACGTCGTGAAGGTCCACTACAAAGGTACGTTGATCGACGGCACTCCTTTTGACAGCTCTTACGATCGTGGACAACCGGCCGAATTCCCGTTGAACGGCGTGATCCGCGGATGGACGGAAGGATTGCAATTGATGAAAGTCGGCGGCAAGAGTCGGCTCTTCGTTCCTAGCGATCTCGCGTACGGCCCCCAGGGACGCCCCGGCATTCCTCCGAATTCGACACTGATCTTCGAAGTCGAACTCCTCGACATCGCCAAGAAGTAGCCCGTATCGCTTAAGCGAACCGTGGTCTCCCATCCCGTTTTTCAGATCGGCCAATGCTGGACTAGCGAAGGCGAGCCCGAGCTTGGCGTCGGATTCGTGCGAGCCATCGACGATCAGTCCGTTGCGATCGAATTTCCGTCGGCGACCCAGGCACGACTCTACCGCAAACGCTCCGCGCCGCTTCGGCGGCTTGAGTTTAGGGTCGGCGAGAAAGTGCAACCCGCAGCGGGCGAACCTTTTCTCGTCGAACGAACAGAAACCCGTAGTGGCCTCCACTGGTATCTTGGCACGGGAGGGCGCGAGCTTTGCGAAATCGATCTCTCGCCCCGGTTGACGTTCCAACGTCCGCTTGAACGTTTCGTCGCCGGCCAGTGGGACTCCCTCGCTGCCCACACCCTTAGGCAACAAACGCTGCGGCACCGGTACGAGCAAACCGCTTCGTCCTCACGCGGGCTGATTGGTCCCCGCGCTCTCTTGCTTCCCCACCAGCTATACGTGACCCACGAAATTGCTTCCCGGGGCATTCCCCGCGCGTTGCTTGCCGACGAGGTCGGACTTGGAAAAACCATCGAAGCCTCCTGGATCCTCCATCGCCTCCTAGTTACCGGGCGCATGCGACGGGTGCTGATTATCGTACCGGAATCCTTAGTGAACCAATGGTTCGTCGAACTCTTCAAACGCTTTAATTTTTCTTTTTGGGTACCAAGCTCCCAAAGCGAAGACGACGAACTCGTGACCTCCGAAGATCTCGTGGATCAGGAACGGGTGATTCTTAGCTTGGAATCGTTGGCGGAACTTCGATCGACCGGCGTTTTAGACGAAGCCACTTGGGATCTCATCGTCGTCGACGAAGCCCATCGGATTGCCTGGTCCGAAGAAGAGCCGAGCGAAGAATATCAAGCCTTGGAAGCGTTGGCGCGCGCCGCCCCCGGACTCCTTTTACTCACCGCCACGCCTGAGCAACTCGGCCTCGAGGGGCACTTCTCACGACTCCACCTAATCGACCCCCTCCGCTTCCCTTCCTTGCCGAACTTTCGCGAGGAACACGAACGCTATCGTACCATCGCTCGCCTCGCGAACGAACTTCTCGGCGAAAAACCGCTCACATCCAAGACAATCAAATCTCTTGAAAAACTCCTCGCGGGTAAACTCGCCCAAAATTCGATTTTGGACGCGAAGTCCCCGGAGGCCCGGCGCGCCTTGGCGCTTGCGCTGGTGGACTATTACGGAACGGGCCGGATTTACTTTCGAAACTCGCGCGCGGTCGTGGAACTCGATGATTTTTCCTTTCCTAAGCGGGTATTGGAAAAGCATCCGATCAAAAAGAATAGCGGCGAAACGGCAAACGGCGCGCTCACGCGATGGCTCACGGATTTCGCACGGGAGAATCGCTCCCGAAAAACTCTCGTGATCTGCGACTCGGCGAAGAAAGCGACCGATTGGGAAAAAAAACTGCGCGACGAGGGTGCGCTGAAAGCCGTGGCCTTCCACGAAGACCTGTCTCTGCTCGCTCGGGATCGCAACGCGGCTTATTTCGCTGATCCGAAAGGCGCTTCGATTCTCCTTTGTTCTGAGATCGGCGGAGAGGGGCGGAACTTCCAACAAGCCTCGCATTTGATTCTCGCCGACCTGCCCGAGGACCCGGACGTACTGGAACAACGAATCGGCCGGCTCGATCGAATCGGGCAGGGATCGGACATCTTTATCCACATCCCTTATTTCGTGGGGGAGCGGGAAGAGCGGCTTTTGCGCTGGCACGAAGAAGTGTTCGACGGATTCCGCGCGCCCCCCAAAGGAGCTCGTGCGATTTACGAACGGTACCGCGAAGATCTAGCGGCACTCGAGTCGTCCAAAAAATCGAGTGTAAAAATGGCGATGGATTCTTTAATCGAATCGGCAGGCGCCGCCTACCAAACCCAACTCACCGAGATCGAGGCGGGTCGCGACCGGCTGATCGAACTGAATTCCTTTGATCCTGAAGCCGCGCCGCAAATCGCCCGTAGGGTCGCTGATGCCGAACGCACCCAGGATCTGAGAGCCTACTTGGAGAAGCTCTTCGACGGATTGGGTCTCGTCTCCGACGATCTAGACGGCGATTCGATGTTTCTTGAACCTGGTCATAGCCAATACGCAGCTTATCTTCCGGGACTTCCCCCGGAGGGGATGAGTTTCACGCTCTCCCGCGAGCAAGCACTCGCGCGGGATGATCTTGCATTGGTCACCTGGGACCACCCG
>CAZAKW010000273.1:0-4180 GCA_964485835.1 uncultured Bacteriovoracaceae bacterium | reverse complement strand
CCACGCCCAAGACATCGTTGAAACGAAAAAGAAAATGCACCGTCTTTACGCCGAGCGCACGGGAATCCCGGTCGAAAAGTTCGTGGAACTCATGGAGCGCGATCGCTGGGTCTCGCCGAAAGAAGCGCTTGAACTCGGCATGATCTCAAAGATCGTCGAAAACCGAAAAGACTTCGACGTCTTGATGAAGCGCTAAAGGACTTTTTTCAAGCCTCGTCGGCGTTTTTCTTAGGCGTCACCTTAAGCTTGATCGTGAACTCGATGTCGTTTCTTCGAAGGACGTCGGTAACGAGCTCGACTGGATCGATTTTCGATTGGATTTTATCGATCACCTCTTGGGAAAATTTTCCCAAGAATTCGGATCGAGTCGAATTCGCCTGAGCGAGAAGATTCGTGACCAGTTCCTTAGGAAGTTTCAACTCCCCCACCAGCGCCCGAATGCTCTCCTCGGTGAGAAACGCGGCGCCCAAGCCCACGGTAATCGCCTTTTTGAGCAAGTCACCTGCTTTACTTGTCAGCCGAGCGCTTTCTTCCCTCTCGTCGCCGGATTCGCTTCCGTCGCGCTCGCTCATGCCTTGGCCCGCTTCTCGTATTCGCTGATCAATAGCGGAAGTGACGTCGCCGTTAAGCCTTTCAATACGGGACCTGGAATCCAGATCTTGAATTCAATTTCGATCGCGTAAGTCACCTCGGTCCTCGCGTCGTCGAGCTTTTTCAAGGTCCAAGTGCCCGAATCAACCTTAAGAAGATCCGATTCGAGCAGCTTCCACGTCACCGTGCCCTTTTCGGCGTCTTCCGAGTGCTCAAGCAGATACCAAAGATCTTTCCCTAAGATATTCGCATAATACTTTACGCGCGCATGCCCCGGGGCCTTGCGCTCGACTTCGACTTTCTTACAGCCGGTTACAAACTGCGGATAATCTTCGTATCGCGTAACCACGGCGTACATTTTCTCAAAAGAAACATCGAGGGTCTTGGTCAGGGTGGCGTTCGCCATAGAGGCTCCTTCGTCGAACGGTTCGCTGGGCTTAAATCCCGTAACTAGGTTTAGTCTCGAAATAATGCTCGGCTTCGATGTGCCGGATCGTTCCGGTTTCGGAACGCATCACGATTGAATGGGTTTGAGCACCTCCCTTAACGAAACGCACACCGTTTAGGAACGGTCCCTGCGTAACGCCAGTCGCGCAGAACATCACGTTCCCACGCGCGAGATCTTCCAACCGGTAAACGCGGTTAAAGTCTTCGATTCCCATCGTCCGCGCGCGCGATTTTTCGTCGTCGTTACGGAAAATCAACCGGCCTTGGAAATCGCCGCCTAAACAACGAAGCGCCGCCGCTGCGATCACACCCTCGGGCGCGCCACCCGATCCCATCAATACGTCCACCCCGGTGCCGGGGCGGGCGGTGGCGATCGCCGCCGCGACGTCGCCATCACCGATCAGCCAAATCCGAGCGCCCGTTTTCCGAACTTCCGCGATCAAGTCCGCGTGGCGGGGACGATCCAAGATGATCACCGTTAGATTCTCAATCGAAACCTTTTTAGCCTTCGCGATCTCTTTCAAATTCTCAGTCGGAGTCCGGTCGAGATCGATCACGCCCTTGGCCTCGGGGCCGACCGCGATCTTCCACATATAGGTGTCTGGCGCGTGGAGAAAATTCCCGTTTTCCGCAACGGCAATCACGGAGACCGCGTTATTTCCGCCGTTCGCGCAAATCGTCGTGCCTTCCAACGGATCAAGCGCAAGATCCAGCTTCGCGCCGGTGCCGCGACCGACTTTCTCGCCGATATAGAGCATCGGCGCCTCGTCGCGCTCCCCTTCGCCGATCACGACGCGACCGTCGAATTCGATCGTATTCATCGCCGCGCGCATCGCTTCGACCGCGGCGTGATCCGCTGCCTTCTCATCGCCTCGGCCCATCATCCGCGCCGACGCGAGCGCCGCCGCTTCCGTCACACGTACGAACTCTAACGCGTAATTTCGATTCATGCCGAAGCTCCTTCCAAGCGCCGAATGCAAAACTTTTTCAACTCTTCTGAAAGGTTAGAACTCGAAATCAAAGCCTTCGCAAGTTGCAACTTTTGCGGGTCGATCGCGCGATCTTCGTCGAAAAGCAGCGCCTCCATACGAGTCACCCCCGCTCCGACGCTGTCTTCGTACGAATTACGCACGACGCCCGTCCGCAGACCCGTTTGACGTCCCCAGATGATCATCGAACCCAAGAGCATCACGGTGATTCGCCTAAACTCACCTTCAAAAAAATCCGAGAGGAGGAGCTCCGTCCCACTCGAGGATGCGAAAAGGACCGAGCCGTCTTCCGTCGGCACCGGACGGAGATCGGCGCCTAAGACCTGGGGATCCAGGATGCGCGAAAGCGCATGCTCGATACTGGAGGGAAGAGATTCGAATTCAAGCCCAATCAATTCCCGTCCGAGGTGTCGCACGCGGGCTTGAAGAGAAAATTTCTCACGATGGAGATTCAAGGTCCCCCGGACTTCGGCCCCGACCGAAAAAGAAAAGAAATCCTCGCGATCGGCGATCCGAATCGCCATCCCCTTCATCGAAAGATCGGCGACGGCAAAAAGTTTGCCGGTATCGTCGAGTCGAAAGACTTCATGAGAGACGGAAAGCCGCGGTAACCAGCGCTTTTCCGCGCCGTCGTTTCCTGATTCCATATGGACCCGATCCTAACGTCCCCGGAAACGAAGGCCAAGCCGCTAAAGCAGGGGTGGCGCCGGGCCAATCGACGCGAAACGCGCTTCCCACCCGGAAATCCGGTAGACAGCGGCGCCATTCCCCTCGTAGCCTGGCGATGCGCATGGCACCTTCCAAAACCGATCTGACGGATCTAACCGATCTAACTGACCCCAATAATACGCCGCAACGCGACGACCTTGAGTTTGCAACGACGCCGAATCTGTTGACCAGCGCCCGCGTGATCCTCGTTCCGGCCGTGGTCGCCCTTCTTTTGCAACGAGATCCGACGTGGGACCTGGTCGCCTCTTTGGTTTTCGGCGTCGCCGGGATCACGGACTACTTCGACGGTTACATCGCGCGGATGCAAAAGAGCGAAAGCGTCTTCGGAAAACTGATGGATCCGTTGGCGGATAAGTTTTTGGTCGTGGCTTCGCTTTGCATGCTCCAAGAAATGGGACGCATTCACCCGATCGTAGTGATCCTTTTGATCTCGCGTGAAATGGCCATCACGGGACTACGCGCGTTGGCCTCGTCGGAAGGCTTGATCATCGGCGCGTCTCGTTCAGCGAAATGGAAGACGGCGACCCAGATGGTGGCGATTCCGTTTCTGATGGTGAAGCAAGGTGTTTTCGGCTTGCCGATCTTTCTTACCGGCCAAGTATTGATTTACCTTTCGCTCGCCATCAGCCTATGGAGCGCAAAGGATTATGTCGTCGATTTCTTCCGGGAAATCCGCGCGAAACGTAAAGCCAAACGCGAAGCAAGGCTCGCCCGCCGACGCGAACGACAACTCCGAAACGAAAGCTAGTTAGCTGGCGGGGCCGGCGCGTTCCAAGCGATATCCGGAATTCCGGCTTGAGCGTTCACGAATCGTGCGACGACAAAAAGATAATCGCTTAGGCGATTCACGTATTGCATCACTACCGCGCGCTGGGACTCGGCCCGGTGCAGGACCACCAGCTCTCGCTCCGCACGCCGGCAAATCGTGCGCGCGAGATGGAGATGGGCGGAGGCAAGCGTGCCACCTGGAAGGATAAAGCTTCGAAGCGGCGTCATCCCTTTTTCCATGATATCGATCTCTTGTTCCAAGCGATCGACCTCGCTTGTATCAATCACGGCCGCAGCCGTCGCCTTACCCCGCGGAGTAGCCAGCTCGGCGCCGAGCTGAAAAATTTCGCCTTGGACCCGACAAAGCCGGGTCGCCCACTCCGCTGGAGTCGCGGCCGCGGAGATTCCTAGACCAACTGCGGCATTAAGCTCGTCGAGCGTTCCGTAGGCGCGAATTCGAAGATGGTCCTTAGAAACCCGTTCTCCCCCGAGAAGACCGGTCTCACCCTGATCTCCTTGTTTGGTATAAATTTTCATTCTTCCGAATCTGCCTTGACCCTCTTGCGGAGTCCAGCTATCAAAAGACCACTCAATTGCCGAGGGATGCGGGAATAGCTCAGTTGGCTAGAGCGCCACGTTGCCAACGTGGAGGTCGA
>CAZAKW010000272.1:0-4194 GCA_964485835.1 uncultured Bacteriovoracaceae bacterium | reverse complement strand
CCAGTTCGTGCAAAGAGCTAAATGGTGCTCGGGACTGGACTCGAACCAGCACACCTCTCGGCACACGCCCCTCAAACGTGCGTGTCTACCAATTCCACCACCCGAGCACACATCAAACAAAACTGAGGGAGATCTAGGAATTAGTCGATCCGCGAGAGACGGTCAAGCGAGACCGATGAAGAAATTCACGACCTGTCGCATTAAAGACTTGTTCCAGCTCCCCGTCCCTGTAATTCTTGGGGGGTGCCGACTCTTAGCTCAACCCATGGAACCCAGGTTCCGGCGCCGCAGGTATGTACCTAGAGCGCGTTCCTACCGTCATCCGATATTTGGGCGGATTTTCTGCGGCCGTTTTCGCGATCACCCTGCAGAATCGACTCCAGAGTACGTTGAAAATTTCCGGAGTCGGCTTTCTCTATCCGATGGCATTTCTTTGCGCGTGGCGATGGGGACTAGGACCCGCCATTGTCGCAATCCTCGTCGGCGCAACCGGCGTTTTTCTGATCAATTACGAACCGACGTTTAGCATCGTCGCGCGGGATACCGAAACCTACGCGCGCCTGACCACATTTGTGGTCTCGTCTCTTTTTGTCGCCGTGTTGATCCGCCGAGGCAGAAGCTCGGAACGAAGGTTTCTGGAAACCGCCAACCACCTCCGCTTGATCACCGATCGACTCCCCTCGTTCGTGAGTTACATCGACCGTGCCGGCCGCTACCAATTCGTGAATCGTGCCTACGAAGAATGGTTCGGCGTGAAAGCGGCAAAAATTCGCGGGAAAACCCGGGCCGAGTTCGCTCCAAGAATCACCTCGGATCTCGCGGCCCCCTTCGAACGCCGCGCTTTGGACGGAGAAACCGTTCGCTACGAAAATATCGTCACAAGCCCAAGTGGCGCCACCAAGCAACTCGAAGTCGAGATTCTCCCCGACCGGGATCCTCGCTCGGGAGAGATTCGCGGCGCGGTGATTTTCGGACACGACGTCACCGAACGCAAAGAAGCCCTCAAACGCGCGGAACTTTCGCGCAAGGGAATTCAAGACCTCTTCCAACAGGCTCCCGTCGGCATCGCGGTTTTCGAAGGCCCTTCCCACGTCTGTTCGCTGGCAAACCCCACCTTCCTGGCCATCCTTTTCACCGAACCCCGCAGCCTAATCGGCCGATCGATCCGCGAAGCCTTTCCGGAAAGCGTTGAGCAAGGTTACGTCACGATGATGGACGATGCGTTTCTGAATGGAAACGAAAGCGTCGGGACCGAAGCGCCGATCCGAATTCGGAGCGCCAACGATGTCGAACGCACCGTCTACCTAAATTACGTTTACCAACCGAGGCGCGATCCCGAAGGCAAAATCGACGGCGTCCTCGTGGTTTTGTACGACGTGACCGAACAAGCATTGGCCAAACAGCGGATCGAACAAGCGGTACGCGTTCGGGACGAATTTCTTTCGATCGCTTCGCACGAACTGCGCACGCCGGTCACGGGGATGAAGTTGCAAACCCAGATGATGAAGCGCGCCTTAAACAAAGGCGACCAGACGGTCTTCGCTCCCGCGCGAGTGACCAAGTTAGTCGATCAGATGGATCACGGGCTCGAACGGATTAACCGTCTCGTGAGCGACATGCTTGATATCTCGCGCATCCAAAACGGCAAGCTCCAGCTTGACCGTGAGCACGCCGATCTCGCGACGATGGTGCGTGAGACGCTCGATCGCTTTTCCGGCCAGCTTTCCGCAGTTCGCATCACGGCCGAACTTTCGGGACTCGAGGCGGTCCCGGCTGAATTCGACCGGTTTCGCATGGAACAGGTTTTCACAAACCTCGTTACGAACGCGATCCGCTACGCTCCTGGAGCTCCCCTGCAAATCAAACTTTCGACGTCCGGCCCGATGGCTAGAATCGTCTTTCATGACAGCGGTCCGGGAATCGCTCCAGAGAACCACGCGAAAATTTTCGAACGATTCGAACGCCTTGTCTCCGCTGACGAAATCAGCGGCTTGGGAATCGGACTCTACATCGTGCGAGAGATCATCCAAGCGCACGGCGGTTCGATTCGGGTCGATGACACCGTCAAAAAGGGCGCCTGCTTCGTCATCGAGTTTCCGATGCTGGTTTCCGCACCGTCGGAGGCGAGTTTATGAAGAATCGCCCGATTGTGGTGGTCGAGGACGATAACGCGATTCGTGAGAGTCTCGAGGAATTGCTTTTAGCCGAAGGCTATGAAGTTCGGACAGCGCGGCACGGCCGAGAAGGATTGGACCTCATCCTCGCCTTTGGCGGAAAATGCTTGGTCTTGCTCGACCTCCAAATGCCGGTGATGAACGGCGAACAGCTTTTGGACACCCTCGCGGCGGACTCGAGCCCACAGATTCGGGCCACGCCCGTAATCGTGCTCACCGCTCGCGGGGAACCCCTCCGGCGCACCGTCGCCGGCTTTATTAAGAAGCCTTTGAACATCGACGAACTTCTCCAGACGATCTCGTTTCTGGATATGCTTTAGGCGGCCGCTAGCTCGGAGGCATGGGCCGCAAACAGTTGGGAAGCCTCCGCGGCGAGGCCGTGTTTCTGAAGCGCCTCGACGGCGTAGGTCAAATAAACGTCCTTGCGCACTCCCAACCTAAGCGCCTGATCGAAAGCGACCATCGCCTCGTCGGGTTTGTTCATCGCCAAGTAGAAACGGCCGAGAACCGAAAGCGCCGCGGCTACATGGTGCTGGAGCGCTTCCGGCTTCTCCGTCTGCCCTTCGTAGACCTGGTACCAGGTTCCCAGGTCGAGGAAATTTCCCGTTTCGACGGCGAGGCGGATCACGAGTTCGAGACGCTCGACGCTCTCAGGGAATACGCCCACCAGGCGTCGCAGGACCTCGTAGCTCTCTTCAATTTTCCGTTGACCGTAGAGCAGCTCGAACAGCGCTTTGAGGCATTTGTAGTGGATCTGATTGAGTAGAATACCTTGGGTAAATTCTTCGCGCGATTCTTTCACGAGTTGCCGCATCAGTTTCACTTGCCCGGCGTAAAAATGGGCAGAGGAAGGCGTGGGCCCAAGGTCGATCGCCTTCTGGAAGAGCTTCTCGGCTTGATCCAGGTCGCCTTCGAAAAGACGGGACTTCCCTAGGTTGATCACCCTCCGAAATTCGTCGGGGCACACCTTCACGGAAAAGGCTTGAAGAAAGTCGCGTCGGAATTCCTCGGTGGAAAAAGGCTTCAGCGCGAACCCATCGACGTCACTTTCGACAGCGCGACCGACCCCGGCTTGAGACGAATCGGCGCTGAGCAAAAAGAGAAAGACGGACTCGGTCGGAACCCCCTCCAATGCGCCCTGCACCGTTTCCAGCGCGCGGGCGCCGAGAGAATCATCGAATAATACCGTGGCAATCCCTTCGGACTTCATCAACGAAATGGCCTCGGAAGCGTCCTTCGCCAGGAAAATCTTCTGGGATTCCAGCCCGGCTTCAACCATTACTTTAAGTAGGAATGCTCGGTGGATGGGGTCCGCGTCGGCGATCAAGAGCTTCCGCTCACGAAGGATTTCCTTCGGATCGATCCCGTTTACGACTGCTCTTCCCGCCCCGCGCTTTTCCATTCGAGTTCGAATTTCTTTTCGACATCTCGGGGACGAAACTGGACGGGAAAAAAAGAAACGTTTGGATGTTCCTATCCCGTCGGAGACCGAGACGGTTCGCTCACATCTAAGATTTTTTTCATTTTGGTGTCAAAATTTCGTCCCTTGCACAACTTGAATCGCCTTGTGTTTCCGTCAATTTTTCGCCACGTTAACTTTTCGTGAGTTTATTATCAGTCCCACCCACTCTTAGGAGATGAATGCATGTCCGTTAGAAATTTCCAGACTTCGGTCCTCCCGCTTCTCGTCTGCGCATCGCTGACGAGCACTTCGGCATTCGCCGCCGGATACGAAAAAGCTTTAAGCTGGTCTGCCGAGTCGTCCGCGCAAGCGGGCGCGGTGGTCAGCACCGTCGATGGCGCGGAATCGGTTTATTTCAATCCCGCCGGTCTTTCGAATTCGACGTCCGCGGGCGAAGTTTCGTTGAACTTCTCTCCGACGTTTTCTAAGTTTCATGGGGCCAATCCGTTTCAAAACTACGGCACAAGCACGGCAGGTAGCGTGGACGGCAAAGGCGGATTCTCTCCGGTTGCTGGCATCGTGGGTTCGTTTAAACCGACCGAACGCCTTGGTGTCGGC
>CAZAKW010000271.1:0-4195 GCA_964485835.1 uncultured Bacteriovoracaceae bacterium | reverse complement strand
ATTGTACCAAGCCGTCGCGGAAGTGCTGGCTTACGTCTACCGCCTGAAGACCCGGAATTATTAACTTCGGATCTCCGAGGTCGCCGGATGGGCGATCTTAAAAACCGCTAAGGATGGCGCATGGAAAGCTTACTCACCCGTATCGGCAAAAATTCCGACCTAGGCCTCGCCGTAGGCCTGATCGGTATTCTCGCGGTGATGGTCATGCCGATGCCGACCTTCATGCTCGATCTGATGTTGTCGCTGGGGATCGCGATTTCCGTGTTGCTGCTCTTGACCGCCGTCTACGCAAAACGCGCGCTCGACTTCTCGATCTTTCCGTCGCTCCTTTTGTTGACGACCCTTTTCCGGTTGGCGCTGAACGTCGCGACCACGCGTAAAATTCTCCTGACCGGGGCGGAAGAAGGCGTCGGCGCCGCCGGGCATGTGATTGAAGCTTTTGGTAATTTCGTCGTCGGCGGAAATTACGCCGTGGGAATCGTGGTCTTCACGATTCTCGTCATCATCAACTTTATCGTCATCACCAAAGGCGCCGGGCGAGTCGCGGAAGTCGCGGCCCGGTTCACGTTGGACGCGATGCCCGGAAAGCAGATGGCGATCGACGCGGATATGAACGCGGGATTGATCAACGAAACCGAAGCGCGTCGGCGCCGGGCGGAGATTTCCCAAGAGGCCGACTTTTACGGAGCGATGGACGGTGCCTCCAAGTTCGTACGCGGGGACGCGATCGCCGGCATCCTAATCGTGCTGGTCAACGTGGTTGGCGGGATCCTAATCGGCACGATCCAAAAAGGAATGGATATCGGGGCGGCCGCGGAAGTCTTCACGCTTCTGACGGTGGGAGATGGACTCGTCAGCCAGATTCCCGCGCTGATCATCTCGACCGCGGCGGGTATTATCGTCACCCGTACGGCGAGCGGGACGAACTATTCCCAGGAATTCGGGCGCCAGCTTTTCATGAATCCGAAAGCGCTTTTCGCTTCGGCGGGTGTCGTCGGATTTATGGGCGTGATCCCGGGCTTGCCGTTTATTCCGTTTGCGCTTTTGGGGGGCGGACTTTACGGAATCGCTCGTCGGGTGACGAATCAAGAAAAGGCGCTCAAGGACGCGGAAGACGCGAAAGCCGCGCAAGAGAAGGCGAAGCCGGGTCAAGAGAAGCTCGAAAATCTTCTGCAAGTCGACGCGCTCGAGCTTGAAGTAGGTTACGGGTTGATTAATATCGTGGACGCGGACCAAAACGGCGATCTGCTCGAGCGGATCACCAATATTCGCAAGCAATTCGCACTCGACTACGGAATCATCGTGCCGCCGCTTCGCATTCGGGACAATCTCGAGCTCAAGCCTGGGGACTACCAAGTCATGCTCAAGGGCGTGCAAATCGGCCAGGGCACGCTCATGGTCGGTCACTTGCTCGCGATGGATCCGGGGAACGTGAGCGATCCGGTCGCGGGGATTCCGACGAAGGAACCCGCATTCGGGCTCGACGCGCTTTGGATCAGCGAACGGCAGAAAGACGATGCGACTTTCGCCGGTTACACCGTCGTCGACCTTTCGACCGTGATCGCCACCCACCTGACCGAACTCGTTCGCTCCCATTCCCAGGAACTCGTCGGTCGCCAGGAACTCCAGACGCTACTCGACGCGCTCAAGGCGACGGCGCCGAAGGTCGTCGAAGACGTCGTGCCGAATTTGCTACCGATGGGCACCGTCTTGAAGGTTCTCAAGAATCTGCTCCGCGAAGGAGTATCGATCCGCGATCTCAAGACCATTCTCGAAGCCTTGGCGGAAGCGGCGCCGACCCAGAAAGATCCGCAGCTTCTGACCGAGCAAGTCCGCACGGCGCTCGCCCGGCAGATCACGAAGAAGTTGCTCTCGCCCGGCGGCGAACTCTTGCTGCTCACGCTCGATCGTCAGATCGAAGAGACGATCGCGTCAGGCATTCTCCAAACGGACCAGGGACAGCAGCTTTCGCTCGATCCGGAATTCGTGCGTAAGCTCGTTGCGGAGCTCAATCAATGGGTGGTCGAGGCCATGCAACAGACTTCGTCCGCCGTGGTGCTTTGTAGCCCGATGATCCGGCACCACCTTAAGACGCTGGTCGATCGGTTTATTCCCGGCGTGATCGTGCTCTCGCACAACGAAATCACGCCGAACGTGAACGTAAAAAGTTTGGGGACGGTCTCTTGGACCGCCTCTCAGGTCAGCTAGTTTTTTAAGGAAGATCTATGCAAATCAAGAAATTCGAAGCCCCTTCCATTCAAGAAGCCCTGGACGCGATCAAACGAGATCTCGGTCCGGAGGCCATCATTCTGCAAACGAAGCGGAATCGTAAAGGGTTCGGACTGATGGGGGGCGCGAGCGTCGAGGTCACCGCCGCGATTTCCGACCGCTCGATGCAGAAACGCGCTTTCACCGAGCGCCGTCTACCGGAAGCGGGAAAAGAGACACTTCGTAATCTAACGGCTTCTCGCCAAGCTGAGATCTTAGAGAAGTCCGTCAATCGCGCTTCCATGCGCGAGACGGATCGCACTGCGGGCATCCAGATCCCCAAAAAGCTCACCGAGCGCCGTTACGCCGATATTGATCCGCACGAAGCGCCGGCCGCGGCGACGGCCCGCGCGCGCGCGCCGTCCAGCGAACTGGTGCCAAGGCCGGCTGCAGTGGCGGCGGCCGGACTCGAAGAAGAAGTCCGCCATTTGAAACGGATGATTGAGGAATTGAAGATCTCGCAAGACGACGCCGGCCAAAGCGGTTCGTCATTCGCAAGCCAGCTCCAGGACAACCCCGCGCTGATGGATGCGTTTGAGCATTTGTTGATGAACGGCGTGGATAAGCGCTACGCGCTAGGATTGGTAAAAAAGGCGGGCTTCGAGCTTGGGCCGCAGGACTCCCGCAATCCTGACGCCGTCTTAGACCAAGTCACTTACGAAGTAATGAGCGCGATGGACACTTTGAATCCGATCGAGAATCTCGAGCCGGGAATGCGGGGCGAGGCGGGACCGTTTTGCATGGCGATCGTGGGTCCGACGGGCGTAGGGAAGACGACGACGCTGGCGAAGCTTGCGAGCCTCGCTGTCCTTAAAAAGAACCTTCGAGTGGGTTTAGTTAACCTCGACGTTTATAAAGTCGCCGCCTTCGATCAGCTCCAAACCTACGCGAAAATTCTCAATGTTCCATTCCGCTCGGCGCAGAACCTCGATGAACTTCGTTCGGCGGTGGCGGACTTCCGCGCGTTGGATCTGGTCTTGATCGATACGACCGGACGATCGCCACGCGACGAGGCGAGCTTGAAAGAGATGTCCGAGCTCGTCCGTTCGTTGGAAATCCCAGTGCAAATCCACCTCTGCGCGGCCAGCTCGACCCGCGACTTGGAACTCTACGATATCGCGAATCGTTTTTCAGTGTTTAAGCCGACGGCGTTGATGGTGACCAAACTCGACGAATCGACGCTTTTCGGCTCGATCTTCAATGCCGCGAATCGAGCGAAGCTTCCACTATCCTACTTCACCACCGGACAGCGAGTTCCGGAGGATCTCGAGGACGCCTCTCGCGAGCGAGTCGCCGCTTTGATCATGGACCTTTAGGCGAGGGGCAAGATGCGGGACCAAGCCGAGACTCTTCGACACCTCATGGCCGCGCGCGAATTCGGCGTACCTCCGTCGGAATCCGCGGTCGCGGTTTTTTTAGCGCCCGAGGTACGACGTCGCCGTTTGTTCTCGCCGCGGGAACTTGCATTGCTTAGCCGTAGTCTCTGCGTGGGCGTACGCATTCGTGACGAAAGCGACCCGATCGTGGCAAGTGGCGGGAATCCGAAGATTCTTGGGCGTCTCGCCGTGACATCGCCCGCAGAGGGAGATTTAGCCGCTTGCCTCCGTTGGCTGAAAGACCAAGCTCGCCTCGGAGGTGTCAAAAAAATGGACATTCTCGTCTGTGGCGTTGCCAACGACGGCGAAGGGCGGCGCGCATTCGCGCGGCTCCGCGAGATCTGCGGGGAAGTCCTCGATATTGAATTGGTTTATGTCGGTATCTTTCAGCGCGGGGAAAAAATCCGGGAACACCTCGCGATCTCAAAATTTCTGCTACACTATCAAGGTGGGTCCCGCGGAACTCCGAAACGGGCAGGATGCCCAGGCGGCGAGCAGTAAATGCCAGGAAAAAGGCCAGGGAATAGGCGAGGTGAGGCGATGGCTCTGAA
>CAZAKW010000270.1:0-4202 GCA_964485835.1 uncultured Bacteriovoracaceae bacterium | reverse complement strand
CCGCCGGAGGTGCGCGATGACGCCAGTGGCGAAGCAAGACGTTTACGCACGCCAGGATTTCCGGCGCACTTGGGTGAACCGAGCGATGCTCGGGGCCTTAGGCGCGGCGACCGTAGTGGCAATTCTTCCGCTTCTTTTCGTTCTTTATTACGTCTTTCAACGCGGGATCGCAGGTTTGAATCTCCAATTTTTCACCGAGCTACCGAAACCAGTCGGTGAGACGGGGGGAGGGCTTGGGAACGCCGTCTTGGGAACCCTTTGCCTGGTGGGACTGGGCTCTTTGGTGGGCGTGCCGATTGGAATCGCCTCGGGAGTTTATCTCTCCGAATACCGACGCTCCCGTTATGCCGATGTGCTTCGTTCCTCGGTCGAGCTTCTCGCCGGGGTGCCCTCGATTATCCTTGGGATCTTCGCCTACGCCTTGATTGTCGTTCCGATGGGTGGGTTTTCGACCCTCGCCGGCGCGCTTGCGCTTGCGGTGATTCTAGTGCCGACCGTGGCGAAGACGACCGAAGAAGTCTTGAAGCTCGTGCCCGATCACGTTCGGGAGGCGGGCCTGGGCCTGGGGCTTCCTCGGTGGAAGGTGATCCTTCGCATCGTCGTATTCGGTTCCCGCTCGGGGATTTTAACCGGCGTGATGCTTGGGGTGGCGCGCATTTCCGGAGAGACCGCTCCGCTTCTTTTCACGGCGCTGAACTCCCAGTATTGGCCGCGTGGAATTCTCCAGCCGATTTCAAGTCTTCCCGTCCAGATTTACACTTACGCGATTTCTCCGTTCGACGAGTGGACCCAGCTTGCCTGGACGGGATCAATGGTTTTGGTCTTGTTTGTTTTGGTCGCCAACCTCGTCATGCGAACGATTTTGCGCAGCCGCTCCGGAGGAAAGAAATCATGAGTCCACCCACAATCGCCCAAGACACTCGCCCCCCGGTTCTCCAAGCGAAAGACGTCCATGCCTACTTCGGAGGATTTGAAGCCGTTCGTGGCGTGAGTCTGAGCGTGGTGCCGAATTCGGTTACCGCATTGATCGGCCCTTCGGGTTGCGGAAAGTCGACGTTCCTGCGGACTTTGAACCGACTCCACGAAGAAATCCCGGGCGCGCGCTTCGAAGGCCAGGTCTTGCTCGAAGGAAACGATATCTACGGTCGGGGAGTCGATCCCGTCCAAGTCCGACGGAAGATCGGGATGGTGTTTCAAAAACCCAACCCGTTTCCTTCGCTTTCGATTTACGAGAACGTCGTCGTGGGATTGACCCTCGCCGGAATTCGCGACCGCAATTTGTTAGACGAAACGGCCGAGCGGGCGCTCCGCCATGCCGCGCTTTGGGACGAGGTGAAAGACAAATTGAAAGCGCCCGGCACGTCGCTTTCCGGCGGCCAGCAACAGCGTCTTTGCATTGCCCGGGCGTTGGCCGTCAAACCACCGGTGATTCTCATGGACGAGCCCACCTCCGCGCTTGATCCGATTTCGACCGCTCGGATCGAGGAATTGCTGGGCGAGATGAAAAAGGAAGTGACCATCATCATCGTAACCCATAATATGCAGCAGGCCGCCCGGTGTTCCGACCATACGGGGTTTTTCTTGCTTGGGGAGCTGGTCGAGTTCGATCGATCAACAACCCTCTTCACGATTCCCAAAGATAAACGCACCGAGCAATATATTACCGGCCGTTTCGGCTAAAGCGCGCCCGATAGTTGAATCCCCCTCCCGAAACCGCTACGCTGTTTGGAAGGACGGGCGCATGGATCGATCGATCGACTCGGGGATGGCAAGGCTGAAGGATAAGCTGCTTTTGATGGGCGGCTACTGCGAAAAAGCGATCGAGGAAGCCACCAGTGGACTGACCGAAGGCAAGCCCGAGCGTTTCGCGCGAGTTCACGAGTTTGAAAAAACCGTGAACCAGCTCCACAAAGAAGTCGACGAAGATTGCTTGAATCTGCTGGCGACCCAGTCGCCCATGGCCAAGGATCTGCGAACGATTCTCGCGGTCGTGAAGATCAATACGGATCTGGAGCGGATGGGCGATCAAGCGGTGAACATCGCGCTGAACGCGGAAGAGTACCTGCGTTTGCCCGCGCTGAAGCCTTTGATCGACATTCCGCGCATGGCGGATCAGGCGCGCATCATGGTGCGCGAAGCGTTGGATGCGTTCGTGCGCACGGATCTTAAGCTCGCGGAAGTCGTCCTCAAGCGCGACGACGAGGTTGACCATCTGAAGAACCAGATCTTTCGCGAACTGATGACGTATATGGCTTCGGATCCAAGTCGCATCGAGCAGGCGCTGAATCTGATCCTCATCGCCAGGAATCTCGAACGCGTGGGGGACCACGCGACCAATATCGCCGAGGACGTGATTTTTATCGCCACCGGGAAAGACATTCGGCACGGCGGGGATCAGGCATGAACCCCGACTTTTTACTCCATCCCGCGAACTGGGGATTCGTCGAGCTCCTGAAGTTTTTCGGCTTGAAAGCCGTGCTCGCGTTTGCGTGCGGCGGACTCGTCGGTTTGGAGCGCGAACTCAAGCATAAGCCGGCGGGTTTGAAGACGAATATTCTAATTTGCCTGGGCTCGGCGATTTTTACTTCCGTTTCAATTTTGATCTCGAATGCGAACGGTCCGAGCGGAAATTACGGCGATCCGGGTCGGGTCGCCGCGCAGATCGTCTCGGGGATCGGATTTTTGGGCGGAGGTGTGATCATCCAGGCACGGGGCACGGTCGTGGGATTGACGACGGCAGCGACGATTTGGGTGGTGTCGGCGCTTGGGGTTGCGATTGGACTGGGCTACCACGACGTCGCGCTTTTTCTGGCGGCGATGGTGATTTTGATCCTGGTTAGCGTGTCTTGGTTCGAGGACCGGGTATTGGGCCGTTCCCTCACGTTTCAAACGGAAATCGTCGTTTCCGACACCTCGAGCGACACTCGGCTTTCGATCAATAGTTTGCTTGGCCAACACGATCTCGTCTTGGAAAGCTTTGATATCGCTGAGCGCAGCAACGGAATCGGCGTCATGTCGATCCGTTATACGGGCCATCGGGCGGATCAAAAGAAATTCAATCTCGCGCTCTGGGCAACCACCGGCGTGAAAGAAATTCGCCAGTCATGAGTTCCGAGTATCAGGCCTTTCGCGTCCAATCGAGCCACGTCGCCGAGCGCTTCAAGCTCAAGGAACTCAAAGAGCGCGTCAGCCATCCGATCAAGGATTTTTCCAACTACGAAGTCGTTGTCGAGTTCGCCGAGAATTCTTACGCCTTTATTTACAACTACGGCACCGTGGTATTTTACAACGTCCCCGATGCCATCCAGGTCAAGTACCTAGCGATGATCCGTGAGACGAAAGAAGGTGCGAAGATCGGCGATACGACCGACGTCTTTCTCGTCGAAACCCGGCAAGACTTGGAAGCGACGACGAATCAGGTTTTCTTCGATCGAATCGTCACGGGCAAGTTGAGTTACCAGAAGGTCAAGATCATCTGCATGCTTGTCGCCGAGAGCACGGCGCTGGATTATTACGACATTCTGATCGAGAACCTTCTCGAGCGGGCGACCGTTTTTACCAAACGTCTGGAGCAGCAGGGGAAGTTCGTCGAGAGCAAGGAAGATCTCCTCAAGTTCGTCGGGATGTGTCTTTCCGCGAAGCAAGAGATCATCTCCAATCTTTACATCGTCGATACGCCCGAGGAGACTTGGGATTCTCCGGAGGTCGACAAGATGTACCACGAGCTGAAAGTGATGCTCGAGATCGACGTCCGTTACCGAGCGGTCGAATACAAATCGAAGATTATCCAGGAGAGCGTCGAGGTGATCGCCGACCTGATTAAGACCAAGCGCGAGGTGATGCTCGAAGTGACGATTATCGTCCTGATCGCGTTTGAAGTGGTTATGGGGCTGTTCCATCGGTGAAAATGCGTGACGCGACGCAAGATTTCATCCTAACGGCTTGAAAGCATTTGCAAAAGCCGGCCTCGATCTTTAGCCTTAAAGAATAACCAGTTCTTGAACGGAAGAGGGAACCATGACTAAAGCGGATCTCATCAATATCGTCGCGGAGAAAGCGCACCTCCAGCATCGGCAAGCGGAGATCGTCGTGAATATGGTTTTCGACATGATGTCGGACGCGCTCAAGCGGGACGACCGGATCGAGATTCGTGGATTCGGCTCTTTCGTCAACCGCAACTACGGGTCGTATCAAGGGCGCAA
>CAZAKW010000269.1:0-4242 GCA_964485835.1 uncultured Bacteriovoracaceae bacterium | reverse complement strand
ACGGAGGAAGACCAACTTTTCGCCGATGCAAAAACGGACTGCAGAGTTTCGATCGACGAGTCGGAAGCGACTACGCAACTATCCTACGCGAATGACTTTAAGTCGATGAAGGCATTTAAAGATTGTTTGAGCGAGGCAGGCGTCGGATTTTCGAAAGATGCCACTACCGAAATCTGGAGCATCAACGAAGGAAAACTTCGTGAAGAATTCTCTAAGCTTGCAAGAGCTACCGCCAAATCAAACGACGAAGATGCGGAAAAAATTCTTGGCTCACGTCTTGGTGTCTTCGCCCTGATCGCGAAGAAAATGGTTGCGAAATACGGCCCCGAAAAGATCGACCAAAACCTATCGATCCAAATCGGCCAGGGTCAAATGGAAACGATCGGCAACGGCGTGAATGCGTTAAGCTCGATGATCGCGGTAGCCGAAAGCGCGAAAACTTTCGTCTCGACTTGTGAAACCGCAAACGGCGGCGAAGACCTCCTCTCGGGATCAGGCCTATCCTGCGGCGACGAAAATCAAACCGCAGAAGAACCTAAAAAAGAAGAACTCTCGACCGCTGCCGACCAAGAGTAAACTCGACTCGAGTTCCCTCTTTTCCTCTTTCGTCCACTCCTCACACTGGATCCGCCTCCTTCGAAACGATTTCGGAGGGGGCGGCCCTCCAGAGGAACCGCGCCCGCCGCGCGCACAAGGTTGACCGATGTTTCGAAACCTCGCCACCGCTACGCTATTACTCTCGCTGTTCTCCAGTCTCCCGGCGGGAATTGCGCGAGCGAGCGAATGGGCGGAAGCCTCTAATCCTTACCGGATCGATTCTCGCTTCGAAACCCGGCTTGATCGACTCGAAACGGAAGCGGTCCTTGCTCCGAAGCGACTTCCCTGGAGCGGTCCCTACTGGTCGGACCGCCGAGGATCGATTGGTTACTCTTGGCAAACGCGCCAAACGGAAAACTTTCAACGTCTGGGTCCCACAGAACTTCGTCTCCTTCCTTCCGCGACGATCGCGAAAATGAGTCCGGCGGAGAAAATCGATATCGCGCGTGGACGGTACGACTATCCGACGATCGCGCATGTCCAAGCGCTCACCTCAGGACGCAACCGCCTCTGGGAAGGCCTCTGCGCGGGATGGTCCCAAACCTCGCTGCTCTACGAAGAACCGTCGCCCGTCACCCTTACGAATCCCGACGGGATCGCAGTGCCCTTCGGAAGCGCGGATATCAAAGCATTGATTGCCTACTATTACGACCACGTCGCGGTAAGGATGAATAAAGCAGCCGAGCCCGTGGACGAGCGTCGTGTCGTGCAGCTGGGGCACGTTTGCGACTCCGACGATCCGCGCGCGCATTGCCGCCGCGATCTGAATGCCGGAGCACTCCATATCGTGCTGGCGAACCGAATCGCTCGCCAAGGTCGCGGGCTACTCGCGGACTTCTCGCGCGGAAAACAAATCTGGCAACATCCCGTCTACGGCTACGAAGCGAAGTTCCTCGGAAGTCGCGTCCCCCATCCGGGAGCGGCTCCGAACGCCGTGCGCGAAGTCCAAGTCCGGCTCGATCTCCTCTACGCAGACTACGATCAAGCCCAGTGGTCGCCGCGCCCGCTCCGCGATCGTGAACGCACTCTGCGATACTGGCTAGAGATCGATCACTACGGAAAGATCGTCGGCGGCAAGTTCCTTTCCATCGGAGGAGGTCGCGCGCTCGACTACCTTTGGACCAGCGAAAGAATTCCGTTTCGCCATGGCTTCGAAATTTTGGGCGATCTAGTCTCCCCTCGGTGACGTCTCCACACGCGGGCAAACTCCGAAGCGGTCGAATACCCGTAACCATTCCGAATTCCAGCGCGAAACGATTTGGCGAACCTGCCCGTCGAATGGGTCACGGAACTCCAGCGCCAGAGACTTCAAGAAGAGATAAGGGCGGCCGATTTCTGCGCGCCAGTGGCGGTTGTGCACACCGTCTCCGTAAATACTGTCGCCGACGATCGGGTGGGTCGCGCGCCGAAGGTGCTTGCGGATCTGGTGGTATCGACCCGTCTCTGGAAAAACCGAAAGCAGGGAATAGCGCGACGTTTCGAAGCGGTCATTCGGCCAAGGAAGCTCGACACGACCTAATCGCCGGTAATCCGTCCGAGCGTCCACCGGATCCTTCCCGCTTTCACTAAGGGGCGAATCGAGAACTTCGGTAAGCGCAGTTTCTCCCCGCACGAGGGCGACATATTGCTTACGGATCTCTCGCTCCGAAAAAAGACGGGCGAGTTTTCCCGCACTCGCGGAACTGAGAGCGTACAAGACCACCCCGCTCGTCGAACGATCTAAACGGTGGACGGGATAAACGCGCCGTCCTAGCTGATCCCGGAGAATCGCCAAGCCGTTCTCGAATTTTGGAATTCGGAAACGCTCGTCCTCCGGCGGGTGGACGTGGATACCAGAGGGTTTGTCGACGGCGACGTACTCGGGGGATTCGTAAAGGATTCGAAATAGGGGCACGCGACGTTCCCTCCGCGCGTGGAAAGAAAAACTCCGCTGACCGGCGGCCAGCGGAGTTTTCAAAACTTTTAGAAAGCGCCGCTCTCGCGTGACTAACGAAGGTTACCGAAACGCCGCTTCGGGCAGCGCACGATTGGTAAACCCGAAAGTCTACTTAACTTCGCGGTGGAGAGTATGCTTCCGAAGATGCTTGTTGTACTTCATCTTCTCGAGTTTTTCGGTCGTCTTCGTTTTATTTTTCGTCGTGCCGTAGCGCGACGGCGGTACGCCCAGTTTACGAGCTTCCGTACATTCTAAAGTCACAAGAACGCGATTGCCTTTTGCCATAAGGACCATCGGTTATCAGCGCCGCGAGTCCAATTCAAGCCAAAGATCGTCGGAAACCGAAGGGATTTCATTGTTTGCAAAACGTCCGCGGTTTGACGCTTTCCAGCGATCACACCACGCAAACTTCACTCTCGGCTCCATTTCTACAGTTTAGATTCATTTTTAATCAATATTTTCAGCTACTTACAAATAGAAATTCCCTTTAGCTAAATTCGAAAAACGCCGAAGAGCCCTTGTGATGCTGAGCGAATCCACGCGCGTAACCGAGCAACGAGTTCTTCAGGCCCTTTGGGAGGCTCTGGCGGCCCATGACCGGCCGACGGCCGAGCATTGTCGCCGCGTTTCTGAGGCCTCCTTCGAACTCGCAAGGGACGGGGGCCTATCGGCGGCGCTTCAAATCAAAGCCCGGTACGCAGGTTTGATGCACGACTTAGGGAAGATCGGGATTCCAGAAGCCGTTCTCAATAAACCCGCAAAATTGGACCCGTTTGAGGCCAAACGCATGATGGGGCACCCAGCTTGGGGCGAACATATCCTTCGCCCGCTCTCCCATTTGCCATTGGTAGACAGAATCCTTCCTGCGATTCGCAGCCACCACGAACGGTTCGACGGCGCCGGCTACCCGGACGGGCTGTCAGGCGAAAAGATTCCTGAGATCGCACGAATCATCGCGATCGTTGATACGATCGATGCGATGACCCAAACGCGGGCCTATCGAAAAGGCTTGGCACCCGAAATCGCTTACGCGGAGATCTCGCGGTGCTCGGGCACCCAGTTTGATCCGAAGTGGGCGGAGATCTATCTCGACTCCAAAGGAATCGATCTAACGGACGCATCGAAAAAAGCGGCTTAGATTCCAGGGGCGACCGCGCGATGGAACGAGATCAAAACTTAATTTTCGTCATTCTTGATGATGGAAATTTTTCCATTCGCTTCAAGAATCGCGTACTCAACTTGAGAAAGATCGGTGAGACCCTGAGCGCGAGCCGCGCGCAAAACGTCCAACTCGTCGATCTGACACTTTTTCAACATCGTTTGAAGAGGTTTACCATCGCGAAAAACGACGGTCGGAACCCCTTCCAGAATCTTTTCGGCCTGGCGGGAATGTGTTTTTATCCACGTGAACGCGATTTCCCATCCGACGAAAGTCAGACAGATCAACGCCGCGGTCGTCAGTGAAAAGTCGTCCCCAATCAGCGCTTGCGAACTGGCTTCACTCAATAAAAATAGGATGATGAGATCAAAGGGTCATCTCGCCGAGCGTCCTGCGACCGGTCAGACGGATCAGCACGAAAAGAAACAAATAAATCGATGTCGCTCTTAAAAACGTGTCCATCCGATTTTTCCTTGTCTAGGGGTAGATCCAAACGGGAAGCGAAACTCTCTCGCCCCCGCTTCCGACCTTGAGGTCGACCCGTCCCCAC
>CAZAKW010000268.1:0-4297 GCA_964485835.1 uncultured Bacteriovoracaceae bacterium | reverse complement strand
GATAATATCCTAATCTGAATCGCCGGAGCTTTAATAAAGAGACTTTATGATTCGGTAGGGTGTTTCCTCTGAGTGCGCGATGGCCGTGGGATCTTTCTAAACGGTTTTAATTCAAGACCGTTTCCAACTTTCAACCCGATTATCAATCACCATGGTTGATTTAGGAAGCCGCCGACTCGCGTTAAGCATCAACACCCCTTATAAATGAGACTGTCGTGAAATTTTTATGACCTTGAAAAACATTCGGAGAGTCTCTATTTTCTAACCTAATATCCCAATTGGAATGCTGTGCACTTTTATAAAGGGGTTTTATGATTCGAACGGTGTCCCAACCAGCCCACGAAACTGGAATCCAGCCCGAAGGCACTCTCGAATTTTATAAAAGTCTAACTTCCCGCAATTTTCATTTCGTTCCGGCCCCCGTACAGAAGCAACTATCACGGCTTAAGATTCTGATCGCGGGGTGCGGCAGCACCGGAGGGGCGTGTATCGAACCGCTGGCTCGTTTAGGAATGACTCGTTTCCATCTCGCGGACAATGGAAACTACGAGGTTTCGAATCTAAATCGGCAACACGCTCGCATCTCAGCGGTAGGAAAAAATAAGGCCCAATTTCACGCGGAAGAGCTCCTTGAAATCAATCCGTATGCAGAAGTGAAGGTCTTTCCCGAAGGCTTAACCTCCGAAAATATTGAGCTCGCCGTCCAAGGCGTCGATTTGGTCATGGACGCAGTCGACGTAACGACCACCAGCGGGATGGCGATGAAAATCGCCCTTCACGAAATCTGCGCACGTAAGCGCATCCCGACTTTTTCAGCGCTCGATCTCGGCTATCGGCAATGGGGGCGATCGTACGACTACCGCGATCCCCGCCTTCTTCCCCTTGACGGCAAGATCGAGAAAGCGATGGCGAAGAGCCATCCCATTTCCGCCCTCTTCACTCTTTTTCCACTGAGCTGCGTGCCGAACCACGCGCTCCCCCTGCTTGACGACCTTCTCGAGAATCGCTCGGAGTTCGCAAGTCAACTAGGGGCGACAAGCGATTTGCTGTCTTCGATTATCGTTGCCGCGCTCGTCCGTTTCGCGGAGTCCGGACAACTCGTAGAAGGATGGAGCATCGACCTCTGGGAGCTGCGCAAGAGTTCCGGTCGGACCTGGACAGACAAGATCCGTTCACACCTTAAAGCGGTGAAACTTCGCCGATCAATCCGGCGCCGCATTCGGGGCGATATCGCCATCGCGCCAAAAGAGTAAATTCGGACCTAACGTTTCGAGACCCTCTCAAAAAATGGATCCCAGATCTCACGCTTCCACGCCTCCGTCTCGTCGACGTGCGGATAGTGTCCTGCTGTCGGCATCGGTTTCCATTCAACCGGATGGACCCTCGGCTGGGCATTCGCTTTATCGATCCACTCGGAAAAATCCGATGGCTTTTGATAGGGATCGTACCCCCCCGTGACCACAACGGTCGGGACGTCCGGAGTGAGCAGGGTGCGCCGGTCGACGCCCCGACTTCTCATTCCGTTCAATACACGAAGACGCATATCAGGTTCTGGAGCGAGCCCGGGTTGACCGAATCCACCCATCCATTCTTGAAGTGTTTGCGGGATTCGAAAAAACTTCTCGCTTAACCCAGGTGCTCCAAAGGTAAGCGTCATCGCGACGTCAATTCTCTCGGCCGTGGGCTCTTCGATGAATCTTTCGACCATCGTCGTAAGCTCGGCGGCATTTTCTGAATCGCCCTGCTCGAAGAAAAGTTCAATCGCGAGCTGAGATGCCGAAAGAAAAGCCCAGTTCAGATCGACGACGGGCGGGGTATGAAGAATCCCGACGATCCGAGTTTCGAGCCCACGGGCACGTAACCTTGCGTAAAGAATCTCCGCTAAGAGCGACCCGAAGGATTCGGTGACCACGACGACCCGCTCCCCGAGGTCGAGCGCATTTTTCTCCAAAGAATCGACCAAAAAATCCCAATACTCGCCTTCCGTCTCTGGAAAAACGATCCCATCTCGAGTCGGTGTGGGCTCGTCCCAGAAATGAAACCGGCCAAGCTTCTCAAAAACAGGACGCAAGTAGATTTGCGCAGGTCCGGAACTTAGCCCCGGACCACTTGGCAAAAACAGGATGCCTGGGTACTCCGCTTTCGCCATCTACACGTAATTCCCACGCTTGATCTTTTCGATGATGATTTTTTCGGGCATCAGCGGATCGCGCGGATCGACGGAGAAGAAGGCCTGCTGTTCACACCGTCGTTTATTCTTAAGCAACCAATGTAAAATCTCGGAAAGCCCTTTATTCCGCTTGTCCTGGAAGAAAGGATCGTTTTTTAGCGCGTCCTGGGCCTTCTTGAGTGCACGAACTTCCTGGGCGTCGTTCTCTTTAACGCCGTAATCGGGAAGTTGATATTTTTTGATGTCTTCGGGAAGCACGCCGAGAAATTTCACGTCTGGAGCCGAGTAATCCTGATTTCGAATCAATGACGCTGCCGATCCGGCCTTCAACGTACGAAAGATATTTTGCATCGTATACGCATCGAGATCCCCGAAGAAGTATAGCGGGATGCTCAACTCGTCCTGGATCAACTTGCACCACCCGCGCACGGCGTTCGAAGGCACGCCCTGTGCACCGATCACGACCGTGTTATGGCGCTTGGTGAAACCGTTGGCGACTAGCGTGTTCGCCGTACCTTCGGATTCGACGATCAATGCGAAATCGAGTTTCTTTTTCGTTGTGAGCTTGAGGTTCTGGGGCCGGTTCTTGGGTTGAAAGGGAGTCGTACCAAGCTTGGCGAGGTCGATCGTCGCCTTGTCGCCGTCCGGCATGATCTCGTGCACGACCAGATTCTGCGAATAGGTTTGCCCGCCGCGGTCGTTGGCGTAGACGTTAAAATCCTCGCGGTAACACTCCAGCATTTCGCAGATGAAATCGATTACGGAATCAGACTCGTCCTGATCTTGAAAGTCGAGCGCGCGAAGCGCGGGCTTATTTTTCACTTCACCCTTGGAGATATAGTACAACTCCCGCTTCGTGTTCACGCCGCCGTTCTCAAGGTTTCGCAGCATGACCTCAAGCAGGAAAATGGCTCGCGACATTTTCTTAACCGAGCTGACATTGAGTTCGGTGGCGACCTTTTTGTCGCCGGGGGTGAGGAATCCGACCTTATGGTTATAGATCGAGTTATCGAGCGAGCATTTCGTGGCGTAAAGCACGGGACGCTTCGCGCGCTCCAGATCGGCTAAAAGCCGTTCGCAGATGTCTCGGGAAAAACGCGGAAGATCCGCCTGATCTTTTCCGCCGGCCCGGGAGGTTCCTACTGATGATTTCGCCATAGTGTTTTCCTTGGAGTGCGCCTCGAAAGACGCGACTAAGCTTGCGCCGTTTTCTTAGACAGGATGATTTTGGGTTTCTTTGCCGAGGCGCTCGAGGCGGCTTTCTTCGTAGGGCCCGTCCCTTTCGTCACCGTGACTTTGCCGACTTTCGCAGGTGGCTTCTTGGGTTTTACGTTTTTGGGTGCCTTCTCGAGATTCATGCCGACTTCGTCGGCCACGTCCTCGACGTCGATCACGTCGACGGCGTCGGAAACCTCCGCACTACCGGCCGAAGAAACTCCGCCGAGCTTCTTTTGCGCGTCTTCAAGCGCCGCTTCGGCGGCTTCCGTGTCGCGCCCCAGGATCTTCAGCAGTCCGTCTTGAGCTTTCTTTTTTCGACCTTCGTTCGAATTCGTAATCCGGCAAAGCGCATCGACAAGGATCGGTCCAAACTGTTCGATGTACTTCAGTTTCTCTTCCAGATCGTTGGCGCGGAATTCCTTGCGAATGTGTTTTGAAAGCCGCTGGCCGGCTTGGATGAGCGCGCGGCGAATCTCCTCGACCAGTTCATCCGAGGAGTCGACGGTTTCTTTCGAAGCGTTCTTGAACTTGATAAACGGGGATACCACGGAAATCGCGATAATATACGGACCCAGCGGCACGGCTTCTTTAGGTTGCCCTAGGCCGTAGGCGCGCCAATTCACGGTTTGAATCGCCTGGACCAGGGCGCATGCCGCCTTGTCGAATTGCAACGGGACGCGGTTGGCGAACCGAAGCACCTGGACCGGATCGTCGGACTCGCCGCGAGTTTGAAGACGCGCGATCGCCACTTCCACTTCGACCGGCTTGAAGTCGCAGATCGTGGGCTTACGCGAGACGACCGAAAAGAAGTCGATCGCGCCGAGACGCTGGATCGATTTCGCAAGCGCCTCTTCTCCGATCATCAAGACCGACTTTGTCGAGGGGGCCATCAGCTGGAGATTCTGGATC
>CAZAKW010000267.1:2984-4299 GCA_964485835.1 uncultured Bacteriovoracaceae bacterium | reverse complement strand
CGAAGACTGGAAGGATAGCACTGAACAGGAATCTCGAGAAAGCGTAGGACATCGCTTATTCCCTTTCCGCGGCCGCTCGGGCCATTTCCGCGTGAAGGGCGAGTTTTCTGGCAAATATATCCAAATCGACCGAAAGACGGTCGAGCTGCTTCTGGACGGCCTTCACATCTGCCTTGGGCGACGCGTAATTTGCTCTATAGATCTCTACAACTCCCGCCTCGATCTTTCGGATTTCCTTTTCAGTCCTCTCCATCCACTCCGCGACCGCGGCGGTCGAATTCGGAGCATAGGGCTCATTCGCCATCGTCCCATCGACGAACGCCCCTAAAGCCACCAACTTATGATCCGCATCCGGGATAAATTCTCGTAAGAGGCTGGCGATATCGATTCGAATTTCGTCGCCAGGCTTCCACCGTTCTTGCGCTTTGAATGCAGCCAGAAGCCGCTCTTCTGCACGTAGTGCGATCCGGGCCCGTTCCATTGCCGTTAAATCAAAAAGTTTTCCCGTACGATCCGCAAGCGAGGCCGCTATCCCTTTCAGATTCGTCACAAACGTCGCCTGGATTTCCGCATTCTTAAATTCGGCCCGTGCAAGGTCGACACGTCGTGCGTGACCCGGGCGCAGGGACTTCTGAAGAAATCCTATTGAGTTCTCATCTTCATTCGAACCAAGGGACCCCCCCTGCCCGTAAGAATTTGAGGTGAATACGATCGTACCGGCAATCACACCAGCAGCGCCAGCCCCGACTCCTAGGAGGCGGGAAGACGCTTTAGGATTCGCATCCAAAAGCCCTCCCACGGAGAGTCCGACTAAACCGCCGCTTATGGGAGTCATAATGAGGCCCGTCGTCACCAAGAAGCTATCAAACCGAATGGGAGTCGGATCGACTAATTCTTCTTGTCCCACTTTCATTCGCCCAATCTGCTGGGTCAGGAGCACATGGCTTGTGTAGAGCCCTAGCGCTTCCAACGCGTCGCTTTCAGCCAAGGCTGCGATTTTCGGATCGACGGAGTCCGCAGCCGGGCGACGCAGTCCGAGAGGAGCGGTCTGACAAGACGATAATACGAGAAGCCCAAGCACACCAACTGCGAGGAACCGTCGAGCCAAGCTCCATCCTGAGATTGAAATTTTCACTACCTTCTCCCTTCGGAAACTAATTGGGCGTGGAGAGCCAACTTATTCGCAAGCTCGTCGAGTTCGAGCGCGACTGCCGCATATTTTGGCATCAGCGCGATCAGTGCCGGATCGGAACTCGCATTTATCGCGTCGTACGTTTTCAACACTTCCGCTTCCGACCTCCTCAGCGACAAAATT
>CAZAKW010000267.1:0-2974 GCA_964485835.1 uncultured Bacteriovoracaceae bacterium | reverse complement strand
TATTGATCCATCCACTTTCTAATCTCGGTCCGAGACCCAAGGTTAATAGGACGAGCTGTAGAACCATCGATCGCCCCGAAAACGAGCGAAACCGCATGCACGCGATCTTCGCCATAAGTCAGGGTCTGTCGTAGAATGCCTTCGACGTCGATCCGGATTTCATCGTCAGGACGCCAATCCTTTTTTGCTTGAAATGCTTCGAGGAGCTTTGCTTCGATTCGATGGGCGAATCGCATCGCTTCAATACCATTCATATGAAACAAAACCCCGGCACGCTTCGCGAGTGCCGCGACACGAGCCTTGATCTGCGAGATCTGCTCAGCACGTACTTTCGCGTTCTCCGCGTCGGCAACCGCCGCTAAGTGGTTCTGGACGTCGGTCTTTCGGAGCAGAAGCTGCAGCGAACCGTATATTTCAGCATTCTCGTGGAGTTCCGAGGGCGATCGTGAATAGAACATGGTCAAGTAAAGACTGGTCGCCCCGGCGCTTCCACCCACTACGGAACTACGCACACTCCCTTTATTCACTCCGTTGTCGGAGAAATTTTCACCGAAAAGAAGGGTGGCTGTATTGAACGTTCGAGGAGCAGAACTTTCCTCAGCGAAAGAAGTCACCGCCCCTTGCAGAGAAGTGCTTATGGCAATCCCACCAGCGTACACAACCGAGGCATGCACGCCCGACGCTACGGAATCGTACTGAACTCCCTCCGGTTTCTTTAGTCGACCCCCAAGTTCGGTTCGACTGCGCACTAACTCTAGAAAGACCAGATGGGCATGCAAACCGATCAGTTCTACGGCGTCTGATTTCACGATCGAAACGATCTTTTCGTCCGCCACATCCTTCGAAACATCCTGTGCGATGTCTCGGCGGGAATTCGAGAGAGGCGCGCTCTGACAGGCGGTCAACGCGAAAACGACGGCCGTTGCGGCAGCCTTTGCCGTCCGTATAGAGATTTTTGAATGACGATTGAGAAGCGTTTTCATGTTCATATTGATTCCTTAGTTCTCTTTGCAAGCCACAAGGCGAGAATGGAGCAAGAGTTTAACCGCGAGCTCGTCAATTTCTTGCGCAAGAGTCGCGTACTGGGGCAGAAGCGCGCTCATCGCGAGATCCTTACGGGACTCATAAACGTGGTTGTAGGTCGCCAAAAGCTTCTTCTCGAGGACGCGCAGTCCTTTTTCGGAAGCGTCCAGCCATCGGCAAATTTCGGCGCTTGAAGTAAAATCCACGGCAGGCTCTCCGATCTCTTCTGCCGTGCCCATCACATAAGTCAGCGCCTCGACGCGGTCCTCGCCGTGGCGCATGACTTGCCGTACAATCGCGTTTACGTCTACCCGGACCTCTTGGTCAGGCTGCCAGTGCGTCTCTGACAGCATTGCATCCAGGAGTTTCTCTTCGACGATATGCGCGAAGCGAGTCGATTCAATTCCATTCATATGAAAGAGGGTCGCCGTACGGCGCGAAAGTTCTTGAGCCGCTGCTTTCACTTTTGCGACGAGTTCAGCTTGGATAATTGCGTTTTCCGCATCCGAAAGGGATTGCGCATATTGGGCAACGTCGTCCCAACGGAGAACAAACTGAAACGACCCGACGCTATCCGCCGCGTCTCGCTGACGATCAACCGGTGAGGAAAGGGCCACCACCGCAAGAGTTGCCCCGGCCAGCGAAACTCCGCCCAATACCGCCGTTCGCATATTCTTGCCGGTAGATTGGAACGAGTCGTCTTGAGACGAACCATTCCCGAAATATTTCTGCATCGATTGGTAACGCTCTACGTTCTCCGAGCTCCCTCTACGCCCCAGCGAGGCGTCAAAAATGATATGAATAACACTGGAGGCCAACACGCCGCCGGTGGAGATAAGCGCGTTTGACGCCACCGCGGACGAGTTGGGCGTCACTCGAACGGGCCGACCGAGTTTCTTAGCGAGTTCGACGCGCTCCCGGACCAGTTCCAAAAAAACAAGGTGCGCGTAAACTCCGACGAGTTCAACGGCGTCCGAGCGCAAAACATCAACGGTGCTCGAATCAATTTTAGCTTGGGCAAGCGACCGAGTTTGGTTTCGCAGCGGAGCGGTTTGACAAGCCGTCAACGTTAACGCCAGAGCGACGACGATGCTGTTTCGAACTGACGTCATGCGTCCGCAGAGTAGAGCTCGGTTTTTCATGCATTCCTCATTTCATTTCACCCTCAGATGGGCGGGCGTTTTCAATATTTGATACGACTTCCTTCAATTCCGAGACGAAACGCGGATCTTGCAACTCTCGACTCAAATCGAAGGACGATGCACCCAGGATTCTCTTTTCCGCTTCGTTCAAAAACTGGATCTTATAAAAACCAGCGACCAGGTCGTAGAAATCTGCTTCTCGATTCTTTTCGATCCTTACGAATTCGCGCTCGTACAGTCGTTCGAAGGTTCTCGCTACCGATTCACGTCCTTCGGGACTTCCGGCGATCAATTCCGCGTTATCCATGTAAAGAGAGAGTTCGGGATCCCCCAGAATCATCCTCTCCGCTTCGTCTCGGTAAAGCACAAAAGCGTCGAGCTGCTCTTTCGTGTGGTACTGGATTTTGCGCTTGTCGAGGTTTTTGTCCATCGACGCGCGGCCGATTTGGAAAGGGACGAGGACCCGCGGATCGTAGTAGAATTTCGCTTCGACCATGTTGATATAAGCATTGCGAAGAACATGGAGCCATTCATTTTGATCCGGACCCGCATGAACGAGACGTACAGAGGCCACGCGGGGACTGCCGACGATTCGTTCTTGAGCGAAATACAGGACGACGGACGACGGAGAAGGGTCGATCACTTTCGGAATTTCAAGTCCCGCCTCCGAACGGAGCGCACGTGCGATCATCGAGGCGCAGTCGTTCATAAGCGTGACGTTCTCGTACCGCTTCGACGTTTGGAGCGTCAGATAACGCTGAAGACGCACAACTTCGTCCGACCCTAGATTCAACGTCACAGTCTGCAGG